>CAMWTV010000004.1 GCA_947177215.1 uncultured Muribaculaceae bacterium | reverse complement strand
TGTAGGAGTTGATCGTGAACACACCGGTGACGGTCACATCGTGTGCGGGCATTGTCTGCGGCAGTCCCTCCCAGCCGGAGAATGAGTGTCCCTCTTTCTGCGGTGTCTCTTCGGGCACGATCTCGGTTCCGAAATCCACCGTCAACTGTCTGTAAGTCTCCCCGTCGACCACATATGTCAACGAGTATGAGTTGACCGCAAACTGCGCCGACAGGGCGATGTCGCCATCAACAATGATTTGCCGGGGATTCTCCGTTACACCGTCCGACCAGCCGTTGAAATGGTATCCTTCGTCAGGGGTGGCGGTGAGGGTTATCTCGGTGCCTTCAGCCAGCCGTCCCCCCTCGTTGTCGACAGATCCACCTTCTCCGGCTGAAAAAACTACATCGTAATGACGTATGATTTTAACGTTATAAGGATCTGATGGATAGCCGAGCCGTCCGTCTGACTCGAAGGTGAACGACACTCCGTCGACTGGCAGTTCCTCGCCGGTCTCTTTGTCGCGGTAACGGAAAGTCATTGTCTCGCCGTTTTCCTGATTGCTGCGGGCGCGGAGATAGAGGCATTCGCTGCCGTTGCCGAGCGGCAGACGCTCGGCGATGCCACGGCATTCATCCCCGCTGAACACCCCTACATCATAAAGGGTGTAGTCCATATCCGACACGGCGAAGGCCATATCGAGATAAAGGCTCATATCATAGCGGAAATCGCCCGGATTTACCGTCCACGGCGCCGAGGCCGAGGCCCCGACTCCGTTTACGGCAATCATTATCAGCGCGATTATCGCGTTTCTGTATCTGATAATTGCTTTGTTCATTGATTTGGATATTAACGTATGGCTACTTTGTGGTAGGTGTATTCACCGTTTCCGTTCACTATCACCACATACACACCGGTGTTAAGGGCAGTGATTCTGATGCCCGATTCGGTTATGCCGGTCTCGCGCATGATTTTCTGGCCGTTAAGGTCATAAACCTCGACAAACTCGATGCTGTCGGCGGCAATACCGCTGATAACAAGCATATCGCCCTCGGTCGATACCTTGACATTGCCGTTGTAGGTTGTTCCGGCAATGCCGCTGTGGTTTTTAACGGTAACGGCGAGCGGGCTGAACAGATCGCCCTCAACGTTTTGGCTGAACGTAAGCACACAGTCGGTCGGGAATGTAACCTCGCCGTCGGTGTCAGTCACACGGATGGTGATGCGGTCGCCGGTGTTGCCATATACATTCATCATAACCAGACCGTTGATCACACGTCCGAGACCACGGCATTCCGATCCGCAGAAAGCGCTGACCTGATAATCGGCGTTGTCGAGCTGACTGCCGCTTTCATCGCGGAGAGTGGCAACTACAGGCATTATCGAGCGGTATTTGTGGATGTCGACCACCAGAGGCAGATTGCCTGAAGTGATTCCGGACGCGTATTTCGCCGCCGCCGTCGACACGATCGAGGTGTTGTAAACCACGTTCTTGGCCGAACGGCTCTGGTACATATACCCGGCTCCGGGCACCATAGTCTCGAGTGTGCCGATCCACTGCTCGCCGTCGAACTGCGCGAAGCCGTTCTGGCCCACAATCACATCAAGCTCTTCGGCCGCAGTGGGAGCGAGAGCCTCGTTCACGCTCATGGTCTGTCCCACAGGATATCCGAGCCAGTTCCATCCGGCGCCTAAGGCGATAGGCGTGGCGGGGTTCCAGGCTACATCGCTCAGGCGCTGGCGCGCGGTGGCGGCCGAGGTCTCGACCTTGTAGCTTTCCGATGCGTTCAGTTCCGTAAGCGTTCCGGTCATACCCAGCTGGGGATCGCGGATCACCTCGCGTGTCTGGCTCATTATGCGTGTCACATGCTCGTCGGCAGCCAGTTCGGCAGGATCCACAGCCGTTTCAAGGTTGTGCGATATCCAGCTCCATCCGCTGTCAAGTCTGAAGTCCACATCCGAACGTTTCAGAGTGTAGTTGAACTCAACCGTTTCCGAAACATCATCGTTGCCAACGCTTGTGATTGCGAGAATCCTGGTGTCGTCGTTGATCACGATGGGCACGGTGTATTTGCGGCGGGTGCCGTTTTCATCGCAGGGACACGAACCATCGGTAGTGAAATAGATGGTTGCGTTCTTTGACTCGGTGGTCAGTTCCACCTTCGTTCCGCGATATACAGCTGTACCGCTTGCGCGCGACGATTTCGGAGCCTCGGCGGTGATGATTTCCGTGACTACATCAACAGCGCATTCGCCGGTCACGGTCACATCGTCGATCGAGAACAACAGCTGAGAGCGTCCGGGAAGATCGCCTTTGACAGTCACCACAGCCTTGCCTTCCTCGTCGAGTGTTGCTTCTGTCAGATCGATCGACGCGATAAGATCTGAAGAATTGACAATGCGGAGGGTGCGGCCCACGGCTGCGTCGTAAGGCAGCGCATAGACTGTAACCTCCTTCTCGCCTCCATAGAGCACTTTCACATCGTCGGCATAGATGGTCTGCACCTCTTTTTCCACGTCAAGCACCTGAGTGAATGTCTCGGTCATCGGTATGCCGGCATATGAAAGCACATTGCGGCTTACCGTAACACGGATCTCTCCGGTGGTGGCACTGAGCTTCTCTTCCGGCACGAAACGGATGCGCGAGGCATAGCGGGTGGCATCGGCATCATCTTCGCTTGCGTATTCATCTGCGAGAGCAGAGTCAATAAGGCGGATTTCGCCGTTGAGTTTCTCGCCGGCCGCGGTTACATAGATGTTGGCGGTTGTAAGAGTCGACAGATCCATGAACTTGTCAAACTGCACCTCGACACCCTCTTCGTATGCGCGGGCCTCAGTCACTTCCGGCTGCTTGTTCTGCACAATGCCGATGTTGACCTCAAGCTGCGGAGGAGGCACGGGCAGCCATTCGCTGTAGGCGGTCTGGTAACCGTCTTTCTCGAATTTCACCTGCCACAAGCCCTGCGGCACATCCCAGCGATACATGCCGTTTCCGTCGGTAAACAGAGGATTCTTCTGAGCATATTCCTCGGCATTCCAGAGAATAACTTCCTCGTAGGGGTCGCCATACATATCCTCCTTGGTCTCCTTGTAGTAGATGGTTGCCTGAACCCCCTCTACACGGTTTGCAGGCACGGCCTCGTAGACAAATCCCGACGGGTCGATCTGCACATCGTCGGGAGTAGAACCCGACTGGTTTGCACCGCCACCGTTACCGTTGCCGCCGCTTCCGCTTCCTCCGTTACCTCCATTGCCGCCGTTGCCGCCGCCGGGATTATCATCCGGACATGGAGGCATCCCCGGCTCACCGCAATCATCTTTTTTGCATTTAAGCGATGAGATGGCGTTTCTTGTGCTGTTCTTGAAGGCATCACATGAATTACGATAGATGGCATTTATACCGTATGAAAGAGCTATCTTGCCAATTGCAACAAGTGCTACGGCAATTGAAGATCCGCCGGTAGCAGGAGCCGATACAATCGACGGGCCAATGCCAAATAAGGCACATACATCCGCAGAAATGTTTGCAGCATAATACAACCCGGCGGCAACGCCTGCACTCACAATGTTGCGGCGAATGCCATCAGCTTTTTCTTGCTCGTTTTCACAGGGATCCGGAACACTGTAATACAAGTTGATGAAATCGTCAAGGTCATTTTTGCAATCAACGAAATTGGATATTACACCACATGCGCCAAACAGTTTTCCAAGAGCCTGTGCTCTGAAATTAGTTAACCCCGATTTTATGCCCTTTAGAGTTTTCATCTGGGTTTCCCAGCCGTCGCACGTCAGTTCAAGCAATATGATTCGGCTTCCGGCAATCTCCTCTCCGGCTGCCTGGAGCTGCTTCAGTTTTCTCAATTGCCGCCATGAACTCATATAGCCCTCTTGAGCGAACTTATAGCCTCCGTCTATGTGGTTGACTACATCGTCGACGGCTCCTAACAGTTTTGTAAGCAGTTCGTTAGCGGTTTTGATTTTCTCGCCTATCGTATTCGAGTAATTCTGGACCTGACCTATGCTATTTGCTCTCGAACGAGCAAACATGGCAAGATCAGATTCTGAATTGAATGTGATGCTATAGCATATATCCTCATCGAAATCCAGAATAAGATAGGTCGTATCGGTAGCTTTTACGAAGATCTGTTTATCGCCCGACACCTTTATCTTCTCATACGTCGAATCTTGCGATATGGATGTAATATCATATCCGAGGCAAGTCGTTACAGCGATATTGCCTGTCCCGAGTTCATCGGGAATGTTGTAGTCGATTGAAGTGAATTTAGTATCCAGCAAGTCATCGATTGAACTTTCGCCATACTCTTGCTTGAACTTTTCAAGCATATCGTACAGTTCGTTTTCATCAACATCCGTATCTTCTGTCGAAGGCGCGGAAATTCCCAAAAGCTCCTCAAGTTCTGAATTTAATCTGTCAACGAGACTGAAATCAACTTCATCTTTCTTAAGCTCATCCTTTATTTGCTCATAGATTTCATCAATGGCTGTGTTTTGAGATGCTATTTGCTCTTGAAGGGTGGACAGTGAATTATATTCCGTCAATAGCTGATTGTTGTCAAGCAGTTTTTCTGAAATATAATCGAAATCGACAGAGCAGTTCACAGGATAATATCCGTCGGATGACGAACCCATGTCAATCTCGGCATACCACAGGCGTTTGTTCTCGTCGAATGAAGCTTTCAGGGGAACAAACTTGCCGTCGGCAGTATGCACATAGAGAATCACATTCGAGATCCGTTCCGGGTCATTGTCAGTGAACTCGATGGTATAGGTGAATTTCTTCGCGGGATAGTAAACCGTCCATTGTGTTGCCGATGTCTTTGGATTCAGGAAATCAAATTCAGAGACCTCCATTTTACCTGTCCAGCCGTTAAGCTCCGGATTCCAGTGATACATGGTGACCTTCGACACCTGAAGGGCATTAATGTCGTAAGTCAGCTCTTTTGTTTCCGAAGTCAGAGTGTTGTTGGCAGGCGTTGTTATCTCCGCATAGATTGAATGGGTCGACAGATTGTAGGGATTGCCAAGCTCACATTCCACATTCCAGGCTCCGGCGGCGTTTGCCTTGCCGCTGCCCAGCAGCGCGCCGTCGTCATAGACATTCACCGACGAATGTCCTGTAGCAGTGCCTGAGACCTTGAACGTTGTGCCCGCGATAACACTGGGCACGGAGATCTCGATATCCTTGATTTCAGATGCGGCCGAGCCGATCGGCTGGGTCAGAGTCTTGCCGTTGTAGTCGAACACAACCGAGGCGGTGGCGTTGAATGAGCCGCCGTTTGTCGGAACAACGCAGAAGCGGGTCTGGCTCTGATAGTTGTTGCCGAGCTGAATGGTCAGGCGGTTGTTGTCGAGAGTGTAGGGCAACAGATTCGGGCCTTGGATAACCGACTGCTCAACGAAATCGCAGGCTTCGGGCATGTCGACCACAAGAGCTACATTGCTGATGTCGTTCTTATAAACCCCTTTGAAGTCGATCGTGGAGCGCAGCGTGAGGTAATTTCCGGTTGTTATGCTGCTCTTGTTCGACGAGAAGCTTGTTGAAGAGTTGGTGTAATAGAACAGGCTTTCGTCGAATGCAGGCACCTCCGGAATCTTGATCTCCGAAAGTTTCCCGCTTTCTACCGTCACAGTGTTCTTCACATAGTCCTTGCCTTCGGTCAGGCCGATCTCGTCGAAACTCGACAGACGCAGAATCGAATTCATCAGATCCGACTGTCCCATCGAGATAACCGTATAGTCGCCGTCTTCAAGAGCGGTGAATGCGGTCTTTGCCTCCGAATAAGTCTGTTTTTTCAGCAGTTCCCCCTTGGCTGAATAGAGCATGGCTATGACAGCGGGGTTGTCGGTCATCTCGAAAGCGGCCGAAATGCCACCTTTGCCGGTTATGCTGAATGTTACATCGCCACGGCTGTCGTTGCCAAGAACCACAATCTCATCAACAGGGTTGAACACGCCTGTTTTAGAGGTAGCGGTAAGGCGCATGGCATCGCCCGGGGCGATGTTCTCGTCAAGCACCGCAATCAGCGGATACTGGAACGAAACATCCTGATGCTGGCGGTTCTGGGATAGGTTGAACACGCTCACAGTAACATTCCGGTAGTCGTCGAAATAATCGGTCGCCTCCTCCTGGCCGGCTTCGAGATATGAGAAGCCGCAGGTTATGCGTGCTCCCACAATCGAGCGCAGAGCCGCTACGCCGAGATCGGTCACCTCGGCGGCAGGGTCGAAAGCACCCACTGTGTCGCAACGGTTCACACACTCTGAGGCCGCATAGGTTATGCGTGTCTCGGGCGCGTCGAGCAACGAGAGCGTCCACTCTCCCTTGCGGTCGGTTTTTGTAGTGAATGTTTTCTGATATTTGCCGTTGAGGGTCTGCACCGCCGACACCGAGGCCCCCTGGATGAAAGCGCCGTCAATGTCGGTAACACGCCCTTTGACCGCAAACTGACGCAGCGGAGCGAGCGCTATCCGGCATGAATTGTTGTCACTGTCAACAGTGAATTCCACATCGCCGGGCTGCTCGTAGGCAGTGGCGAGTGTCTCGGGAAGCGTGACACGACACACCAGAGCCTGCCCGTCGGGAATCTCACCCAGAGAGGTGCTCTTGCGGAGATAGACCGTCGTGCCGTCGGCGAGCGGTTTCAGCCACTCCACGGCCACGTCGCCGGTCACATCGGCGCCATCTTTGTCGGTCACAAGCGCTGACACAGTGAAAAGCTCGCGCAGGTTCATGAATGAAACCGCGGTGTCGCTGTCGGGAATCAGCACATCCTCAATGCGCCCTATCTCGAGGCCTGCCTGGGAATAAAGATACACGTTATACTGCTCGTCTTTCTGCAGGCCGTTGAAGGTGTAGATCAGCCTGTCTGACACAACATACTTCTGGCGCACTCCTGTGTTGATGTTTACTATCTCAAGCGAGTTGTGCTTATAGCGCCCGTCGGCGGCTTCTTCCGGAAGGTTTACCTGAAGCACATGGGCATCGTTGGTTATCGGAAGAATAGTGAAATCTTTCCAGTAATCGGCATTCGAATAAAGTTCGATAGCCGATGCCGGCACATAGACGGTGCATCCCCCGGCGTTGCCTAATCCGGAGAAAGTGCCGTTCTGACAAACCGGAGGCTCCTGAGCATAGCATACTATCGAAGTCAGATTGTCGCATCCATTGAAAACATAGCTCTTCATCTCGGTTACGGTCGACGGGAGTATAAGCGTGTTGGCGCCCACACCCTCGAAGATATACGACG
Source organism: uncultured Muribaculaceae bacterium (assembly GCA_947177215.1). Taxonomy (GTDB): domain Bacteria; phylum Bacteroidota; class Bacteroidia; order Bacteroidales; family Muribaculaceae; genus UBA7173. Next base: position 25,286 of record CAMWTV010000004.1, on the reverse strand, counting down.
AAACCGAGCTGACTCCCGACGTGCGCGAGAAATCGATGATTCCTGCGTTGTTGAAATAACGCAGATATTCCATATCGGTCGAATTCATCACACCTTTCACTATCAGATGGCTAACCTGGTCAAGGTTTCCGTCGGTCAGACGGCGGGCTGCCTGATAGAGACTTCCAGGCTTGAAATTGTCAAGAATCATCTGGCCTGTCGAGGGGTTGTAATGGTTGGCCCCCGGGTCGTCGGGCGACGACGGGTCAAACACAAACAGACCTACCACCTGAGCGCCCTTTTCGGTCATGATGCCGCTAAGGGTTTTTGAGGTTTCATTAACCGGCTCGCCATTGACTATCCAGTTCTTAAGCACATAGCCCTGACGCGGTGTTGCCGTTACGGTGTACTGCTGTCCGTAAGTCACCGATGAGGCCGACAGCCTGAATGTTGCCGCGCCGGCTGGCGATGCCACAGCTGTGAGCGGATGTTTGAGCGCAGGCTGCTGTGGCTCTGACGGGCTTGACGGATTGTAGACATAGTTGGCTGTAAGAACAACATCGCCGGCTGGCATCGTGAGCGACTGCCAGGGCTCGTTGTCGCCCCATTGAACTCCGTTGTATGTCCATCCGGTAAACTGATAGCCCGACCGGGCTGAAGCATTCACATTGACGTTTCTCCCTTCCTTATATTTGCCCGAACCTGATGTCGACGCCGCTCCCAGGGGATTGGCCACAACCGACAGTGTGTAATAGCGGGTTGTGTCGGCCGGCTGCGGATCCGACGGCGAGTTGGGGTCGAACACCGTTTCTATCGTCAGCTCCGTGTCATTGGCAGGCATCGTGAAATAATAGTTCTGGCTCTGCTCAAGAGCGTTGCCGTCGAGTTTGATGCTTTTGGCCCGGTAGCCGGTGTTGTAGGAAATGTCTACCCATATCGATTCCCCCTCAGAGGCGAGGATCGAATTGTCGGTGTTCCAGTAGCCGTAATACGAGTTCGACGAGAGATAATATCTCTGCACGCCTCCCGGGTTTAACAGCCTCACGCTGAAACGATATTTCTGCTCGAACCGGTATGTGGCCGAAACTGTCGGGCTGACAGCATTATCGGCGTTCACAGCCACGGCCTTAACCGTAACGTCGGCTCCGGCCTTGATTGTTATCGGCCCGGTATAGACAGTGCCTGTCGAGGCGGTCGGCTCGGTGCCGTCAAGGGTGTAGCGCACCGTTGCCTTGGGGCTGTTCGGGTCGGTGATGGTGAGCGTGAAATCCTCGCTGAAGCTCCCCGTGCTTTTTGACAGAACGGGCGACTTGGGGAGTCCCTCGACCTCGATGTCACCGGCCAGGGTCACCACAATCTTCGACAGGCGCAACTGCGTGTCGTTTATCAGGAATGAAACATCCGTCAGTCCGCCGCCCCACTCTGAATAGACTCCTTCCCACGTATAGATCAGAGTCTCGGGGTCATACATCAGCATCTCCCCATCAACGGTTAGGAGGGTGCTCTCCGAGCTCTTGTAAGCCACCGAGTGGAATTCGATCCGCTCGATATAGCTTATCGGGCTGAGCACGGTAAACAGGTTGCCGCTATAAAGGCGTATGGTGTTTCCGTTCGAGTAATATGCCGGAGCGGTGTTGCCGTTATACTGCTGGAACTCGACCATTGCGAGCTGCGCCGGGGAGGTCATGCTTTCAAGAGGCTGCATGCCCGTGTTTGTCTCGGTGCCCGTCAGGTTGCTGCCGATATCCGGAACCAGCGTGACCTGGGTGCTTGCCGAGGCGGTGACGCCTGCCGCCCATCCTGTCAGCAACAGGATGAGCAGCATGGCATGACGCCGCAGGTATTTAACTTTATCTATTGTCATGATGATCGGTCGTTTAGTTTACTTAACCACTACTTTATAGGCTTTTTCTGCGCCGGCAACGATGTAGACGCCGGGTGCGGGAGCCGTGAAGTCGGCCATGCGCCCTTCAAACAGGGTGACGCCGGCCAGGGTAACCACCTTCACCACAGAGTCGCCTTCAGCCTCGGCAACAGCTTCGACACTTGACTGGTCGGGCGAACCGAAACTCAGCATGAAGCGTCCCTCGCAGCTGCCTGCCTCTGCCGTGAAGCTGTAATCCTCACAGGTAAGGTCTACGGTTTTTCCGGTCAGTCTGTCGGTCAGAACTACAGTCCAGCCTATGATGCCACGTCCGCTAAGGCTAAGGGTATATTCACCATCAGTGGCGAAACGTGCGCCAAGCATGGCGGTGCCGTCGCCCAGAGGGCGCTCGCAGATGTCATATCTGATCTCGGCGTCGACAAACACTTCTACGCCCTCGGCCTTTTCGGCAAAGAATTTCGTGGCGTCGCGCGCTATCTCATATTCTGCCAGAGCCTCCTCGTTCATCACAATGCGGGTGCGGTTGTCGCTGCCGCAGCCGCTTACAGTGAAGTTGAACACACTGCGCTCACTTCCGGCGGCTGTGCGGGCCGGAGCCTTGACGCCGGGATTCATGTTGTCGTCGACAGCTTCAGTGTAGTGCATGCGGCCTTCCGCGCCGAATACCATCTCGCCGGCATCAAGCGGACGCTGCACAAAGAACGCCTCGTTGGGGCGGAGCACTATATCGTCGTCCACAGGCGAGTAGGCCTGATAGCCTGTGCCGCGCCAGATCACTATCGGTGTCGAGAAATCCTCCATAAGGCTGGGCACATAGTAGTAGCAGGGATAGGGGTTGCCGACCAGATTCCACGAGCGGTTGTGGGCAAACTCGGCTGCGTGCTCCTCAAGCGGCACTATGATGTTGTTTGATGTGAACAGATTGTTTTTGGTCACGGTGTTGCGCGACGGGAATACAATCTGGGCCGCATATGTGTTGCCGTTGCTGTTGGTTGTGTTGTTGGCAGCCTGAAGTATATAGCCTTTGCCGGCTTTGAGCACTCCGTCGGCGGCCACATTGTCCCAGTTGCTTATCGAGCCGTCGCCGGTCGCACGGCGTTCGGAGTTATACTCGCGTATCACGAAGTCGGTATTGTTCAGTCCGGTGATATCGGCCATGTTCACGTCATACTGGAACGATATGAAATGCCAGTAGTTTTTCTCGAAGTCGATCACACACGCCACACTGTCGGCGCGCATGTTCTCTGCGTTGTTCACCAGCGTGGTGCGGTAGTCGTTGTAATACGAGGTGCGGCGATAGAAACTGTGGAAGAGCGTGAATACGCCGGCCGACAGGGTGCCGTCTCCCTCGGCGCTGAGTTCGCCTACGGTATTGTTACCGGTGTTGTATGCGAGCGTCATGTTGGGGTTATCCTGAAGCACTGCATTGTCTTCCGACATGAGGTTGAACGACATCGGCTTCTCGATGTAGATGTTTTTGACCGGCTCGTCGAGAGGCTTGATGATATAGAAATCTTTCCAGTTGTTGGCCTCGCGGTAGGCGTCTATGGCAAACGGAGCCACATAGAGCGTGCAGTGGTTGAGATCAAGCCCTGATGTGAACTGGCTGTTTGCCACCGGCGGAACAACCGCCTTGCATTTGACCGACATAAGCTTGTCACAGTTGGCTATGGCGCCGCTGCCGATAGAAGTGACTGTCGAAGGGAAGGTTATCTCCGCAAGGTTGTCACAGTTGTTGAAAGCACTGTTGCCGATGGTTTTCACACCTTCGCCAATCGTCAGGTCTGTAAGATTCCGGCATTCGCGGAAAGCTCCGGAGTTTATTACCGTTACAGTTTCCGGTATTACCACTTTGGAGAGCTTGGTGCAGTAATAGAACGCGTCGCTTGCTATCGAGGTGATGGTTTCAGGAATGATAGCTTCTTGTATCGCAGTATAGGCGAAGGCTCCTGTGCCGATGGTTCGGGTATTCTCGTTTATTGCCGGAACCAGCTGCTGGCAGTAATACAGTGCATTGCGGCCGAAATATGTCACATTGCTTGTGTCAAGGCTTGTCAGATTCTGGCAATAGTTGAATGCCTGCTCTCCGATAGAGGTGATTCCGTCGGCGATTACCTTGGTGAGTTTCCCGCAAGAGTAGAAGGCATATTGCGGAATCGAGGTCAGTGTTTCGGGCAGAATTACCTCTTCGATTGTCTGGCTGTTGTAAAGGAACTCTGTCGGGAGCGATGTGAATTCAGCTTCGCTCAGGTCGAGTTTGCGGAGCGAAGTCATGTTCTTTATGTTGTTGAGGTCAGTCTCATTGAGTGTGCCGGTGACTTTGACATACAGGCCCGCGCCCCAGTCGGCATCGGTCATCTCGATATAGGTCTGGGCTAATTCACCCTTGCGCGTTACGTTAACCACCATCCAGTCGAATTCCCAACCTTCGGGGAGCAGTTTGGCGCTGTTCCACGATGAGTTCTGCTCATAGTTGCTGTAATAACTCTGGTTGTTCACATAGACGGTCATGCGCGAAGGGAGGTTCCAGTTGTTGGTCTGCGGAACGTCGCCCTCCATGTGAAGCTCTGTCAAAGTAGCGTTGTATGACCAGTTGGTATAGACCATGTTGTAGCACTCGGGCACTCTTATCGATTTCAGCGAGGGGGCATGCTGTGTCAGGGTGCCTGACGAAAGCCTTGATTCATCGCCCAGTGAGTTGACCACATATGAGCCATTGTTGAAAGGCACGGCATCGGGCAGAGTGATTGTGTCGTTGAGTGAGAAAATCTCGCTGATGCGGAATGTTCCGTTCACAAGAGTCGCTCCGAAATATTCGTTCTCGTTGCCGCTTGAGAAAACATAGTCAGACACACTCGTCTCAGGGCAGTCGTGCGCCTCGTTTCCTACAAGCACCCGGGTGAAGCCATAATGCTCGTAGTCTGATCGTTTAAGTCCAAGAGGAATGTGCAGATAGACAGTCTTGCCGTTGAGGCTTACCGGCGACGGGAAAGAGGTCACGGCATAGATATAGACGTCGGTGAGGTTGGCGAAACCGTCGAGTCTGACGCTCATGGTCGGCACCATTCTCATGTCGAGCACCTCCATGGTCTGTGCGCCGCTGTAGTCAAACGATCCGTAGCCTACACCTGCAATCTCAAGGAATGAGCCGTTGAACGCAACCTGTTCAGGGAGTGTCACGGTGGTGGCTGTGGTGTTGATTCCGGTTATCCATAACGATCCGTCATAAACCATACCGAATGTGGTCAGGCCGTCTTCGCTCTGGTAGATATAGGCGTTGTCAGGGTCTATGTTGTCTTTTATGCCGAGTCCGGGCAGATCGTTCTCTTCTGTCCAGGGCTGGGCGGCTCTTGACTCGGCATAGAATTCAATATCCTTGACAGTTATCTCTATTCCTGCCTCAGCTTCTACAATAAATGCCAGTCCGAGCGGATACCCTTCGGGCGCGTTCGATTCTATCTCAAAACGGCGTGTCAGGCCGTAATCCTCGTTTAAGAGAAGTGATGTGCCCGACCAGATGCCCCATCCCTCGCTATAGTATATGATGCAGGGATAAACCTGAGCCTCGCCCGAGCTTGTGATCTCGCCTGAAAAGGTGTAGGGCGCGTTGTGGGTGCTGTACCATCTGTAATACTGGATGTCTGCATCGGTTCCGGTTATCAGCTGTTGGGTCTGTCCGTCCTCTGTGGTGAATGTCAGAATGTTTGCTTCACGGTCGAAATTTCCTTTGTTGAAGCAGTAGATATTTTCTACGGAGTTCCACAGATCTTCTCTCATAAACTGACCGCTGTTGTCGGCGGCTGTTGTGTCGGCTGCCGCCTGCCTTATGGCTTTTGGCAGCAGTTTCGCTTCTGCCAGCGATTTGCTGTTTACCGTGTTGGCGTTGCGGTCGAGTTTGCGGACACCTGTGGCGGTTTCCGTTGCCCGACTGCTCTGTTCCGACATCTGGACTGGTTGGTTGGCACTTGGCATCCCCACCGGGCTGAGATTGCCCGATGAATAAGCCACCGCGCCCCCCACAATAGCTGTGAGAGCGCAAAAAGCGGATAGCATTTTCTTCATTGCATTAAATGATTATGTTGTGTTTCTGTGTTTTATGGCAATGTGTTGTTATTGGTAGTTTAAAGGATAAACGAATGTGTGTTTTGCAAATACTTTGATGTATCGACAAAAGCGGAATGAGTGTTTTTGTAGCCTTGGGGCACCGGTCAAGATGCCCTTTTCGCGAGCAAAGATACTGAAAAATGTTTAATTCTAAAGCACTTATGGACAAAAAGGTTAAATAAAGCTCAAAAAAGCTGCCGGAGCGCCTCAGATGGCACTCCGGCAGTTTTGTGTGTTGCCGATATAGGTTGGTTTCACTGTCAGCGCACAGTCACCTTGACTGTGGCTCCGGCGGTTTTAACAACATAGATGCCGGCCGGAAGCGCTATCCGCTCTGTCGCGCCGAGCGATTCGGCGGTTGCTGCCGTCAGTCCGTCGGGAGTATAGATCGCGGCTGCCTCGCCGGCGTGTCCGATGATGATTATCTCGCCGACACCTCCGGCTATGCCGGCGGCTTTCGCCGTAGCGTCGATGCCCGAATGGGTGTTCACGAAGGTGTTGGATTTCGCATGCTCGGTCTGGTCGCCCGCCAGTTCCGTTACAGCGGCAACATGGTAGCGGTCACCCTCGGAGGCGTCACGGTCGGTGAATGAGGTCGATGCGTGGATGTCGGCAATCTTTTCTCCGTTGCGGTAAACGTTATATCCGCTTATCACGGCATCGGTCACCGGGGTGTAGAAAATGTCGTCGATGCACACTCCGAAAGTGTCTTTCATCCGGTAGTGGAACGCGAAATAGCGGGCGTCGTCGGGCAGTGTCACCTCAAGCGGGTTCCATCCGCGCATGTTCTGTGAGAAAGTGCGCAGCAGAGTGAAGTCGGATGTGGCTCGGCCTGTGGTCGAATACATCACGTCGATGCTTTCCGTTCCATATTCCGAGGCAAGCACATTGAAACGGAATGAAACCGTTGTGCCACCCTTCACTTCGGGTGAGATCAGCCAGTCGTCGGCGGCTTTCGTCGCATCTTCGGGCACGATGGCCAGGAAGAACTGGTCGCCGCTGTGTGCGGTAAGGTCGGTGTTGAGGCCCAGCGACGGGAAGTTGACAACCTGGAAGCCTTTCGGCTCGAACACGCCGGGATATTCAAATCCGAGACCACAGAGGTTCTCGCCGTCGCCGTCGATGTTCAGCCACGGGCCGATCTGCTCTCCGCAGGCAAACGCGTCATAGTCCTCAACCTCGTCATGGCCAAGGCGCTTTATCTGCGGCTCGCTCCAGGTCAGTTCTATGCCGGGGCCTTCGGCGGCGGGTGCGCCTGTAAGGTCGGTCACAACGGGCTTGCCCCCTGTGGTGATCTCGATGTCGAGCTCAACAAGATTGTCTTCCGGACGTTCGTCGGCGAAGTCATGATAGCCGAACGTGAGTTTGTGGCTTCCCAACATGTCGGCGGTCGGGGTCAGGGTGTAGAACACCGACAGAGTTCCACCCGGCAGAATCTCGGTGGTATTGGGCGTTGTCAGCACGAACTCTCCGGCGTCAACTCCCGAGAAGCTGAATTCGGGCATACCGGGTATGTCGCAGGCTGTCTCGGCATGGTTGGTGATGACACCTTCGATTGTGGATTCTTCGCCCACAGTCATCTCCTGCGGAGCTTTCACCAGCACGGAGAGCTGGTTGGTGAACACCTCTCTGATGCCGTAACCGCGCATTATGAAAGCCTGAGGTGTGGCGGTGAAGTCAACTTCCACATAGAAGTTTACCCACGCCTTGCCCGTCAGTTCGGCGGGAAGGGTGAGTTCCACATCAGTCCACCCCTCGTTGCCGGTGCAGTCTATCTCGCCTACTTTCACATCTTTGGCATCGTGGCAGTTGCCATAAACGGTGGCCTTGGCCCCGGCGCTCCAGCGGTAAACACTGAATGTGGCTTTGACGTTGACCGATCCGGCTGTAGAGAACTTAGGCAGCGACACACGTGCGTGAAGAGCCGGGTTCTCGGCAGTTACCATACACATCAGGGCGTTGTCGGTCTGCTCCGAAAGCTCCGGAACAATCAGACCCGGACGGTCAAGATACCAGTCGGTCGAATACTCCTCCGACGGCACATCGGTTATAACCGGCTGATAGATAAAGCGTCCGGCCGAGAAGTTGTCGGTCATAGGCAGGGGGTAAGGGGCGCCGAGCACCTCATAGCCGAGGCCTAACTGCGACGATCCTTTGCTGCCAACGGCCTGCACGCCTACAAACGAGATGTTCTGCAGGGGCATCCCCTCCACTGTGTAGGTGTAGGTCGACGTGCCTGCCGGTATGGTGGCCACCTCATTCCAGAACATTCCTGTCTCATCGGTCGGAATATAGATTATATGGCTGAGTTCGGCTCTGTTCACCGGGCCGCCGTTCTGTCCGGTGGCGGGGTCAGTCCATGTCACGGTCATGGAGAGGTTGTCGGCTCCGACGGCAGTGGTCACAACGGGGTCGGAGGGGATGTCGAATCCGCAGCGCACCGTGGTCTGTGTCGAGGCGCCCTCGCCGTTGGCCGCAGAGGCCATGCTCACGGTTATGGTGCTTGTGCCGTCGGGCGCGGCCAGAGTCACGGTCTGCTCTGAGCCCGGAGCGCCTGTCACGGTCTGTGTCGCGCTTGCCGATGTCACGGTGGCGGTAAGCAGGTCGGATGCGTCGAGTGCCGAGCCGTTTATAGCCTTGGCCGGCATGTTGAATGTCACTGTTGCCGACAGGGCGCCGGTGGCGTCGGGGGTGGCGCTCAGATTCTCGCAGGCTGCAGGGGCGAGAGCCGACATGCCGGCGTCCTCACACTTCAGGTTTCTCACCGACAGGGTGTGGGCGTTGCTGTTGCTGCGGCGGTGGATGCCTATCACATAGGCGCCTGCTTCCGCTGCGATATATTGCGCCTCGACCGGCTCGTAGAGATAAACCGTCATATCATCGCGGCTGGCTATCACTGTCATAGCCTCGGGAGTGGCTTCACGGCCTATGCAGATGTCGAACGATTCGGGGAAACGTTCCAGATAAGCCCGTGCCTCGACGCTTACGGTGTAGATGCGTCCCGTATCGTCGATTGCGAATTTCGGCGAGAACAGCCAGTCGTCGGCCTCCTTCTCTCCGGTGGTCACGCAACGGGCCACACCTGCGCCTGAGTTATATTCCCAGCTGTCGCCGTCGTTGTTGGCGTCGACAATTGTCAGTGTCTCGAACTCGCTTGCGGTAGGCTGCATGGCGAAGGGGAGGGGATAGACAAATCCTTCCGGATTCTTCACCACCACCTCGGCTATCGCCTGCGATCCGGTCAGAATCTCCTCTCCGTCGGTAATGAAGGCCGCTGCAGCTATGGTGTGGCGGCCGATAGCAAGATCCAGCGCCACTGTCACGTCGTTGCCCGGAGTCTGTCCGTCGATGCGGCTCAGTTCAGTGCCGTCGACTGTAACGATCAGGCCCACTTCGCCGGCAAGAGGCTTGTTCTCGACGGTTGTCGACGGGAGGGTGAATGTCACCGAGCCTGAAAGCCCGTCGAAATCTATGCTCTTCACTGTCGGGGTCGAGGGGGTGTTGTCGGCAGCTCCGGTTATGCGGATATTGCCCACATAGAGGGTGTGGTGGTCGGCCGGCGATGTGGCGTGTATGCCCACAATCCATTTGCCACCTTCGTTTACGGTGATTTTTCCTGCAAAAGAATCCCACAGATGGTTGTCGATGTCGTTGAAAATCATCATCTGGGTCATTGAACCGGCGTCGGCCGAACGGCCCACGCAGATCTCGAACGATTCCGGATAATAGCTCGACGCCACTTTCGCGTCGAAGCCTATGTCAAACGCGCCACCTTTCGCTCCGAAGTCGATCGGGGGAAGGAACACCCAGTCGTCGGCCTGGTTCTGCGCGTTATAATGATAGGCCATCGCCTCCTCTCCATTGTCATATTCCCATGTGCTTTCGTCGTTGTTGAGGTCGGCCACGGTGCAGAAGTTCTCGAATTCATCTGCTGTCGGCACCATGAAGAACGGGAGGGTGTAGACCTCCAGACACAATGCCGTGTCGTTGGCCGGCACTCCGTCGATACGCACTCCGTCGACGGTTGTGAACGCCGTGTAGGTCACGGTGTGGCGACCGCTGGTAAGCTCGAGCGCTATGCTGTGTTCGCTTCCGGGGGAGCCGGTCAGGTCGAGTTTATGCTCGCCGTCAACCGCCACCGAAAGGCCGAGCTCACCCTCAAGCGGCTTGTCGAGTATGGTGGTCTGTGGCAGGTGCACTGTTGCCGTGTAGCTCATGCCGTCGGTGGAACTCTGCACTATCTCAGGTGCGGACGGCTGGGTTGCCGGTTTGGCCGACAGCGATATGTTTTTCATCCATATTCCGCTCATGTAAGCGCTCGAGTTGGCATGTATCCCCAGATAATAGAGCCCGGCATCGTTAATGCCGAATTCCGAAGTGAATGTCTGCCATCGTGTGTGGTTGAGGCCGTCCTCGTCCATTACTATGGTCATGGCTTCGGGAGTGGCTTCCGGGCCGAATCCTACTTCGAAGTCCTCCTTGTCATAGCTCATATATGCCCTCATCTCGAGCGACAGGGTCATGATGCTCTCGCCTGTGGTGAGGGTAAACGGAATGAACAGCCAGTCGTCGGCCGCGTTATTCATGTTGTAGTCATATTTCATGTAGCCGTAACTGCAATACCACGAAGTTCCGTCGCCGTTTGCGTCAAGCGGAATGAAACGAGCGAACTCGTCATCCTCGGGCACAACGAACATTGGCAGTGAGAACGGTTGTGTCACCACACTGGCCCGCGCCGCTGTTTTGCGAGGCTCTTTTACAAGCGATCTGGCCTGTGTGGTTTTTACCGGTGTCTGCGGCGGTGCCGAATTGGCCATCCACAGCGAACCGCTTAACAGTAGCGCCGCTCCCGGCAGAATAAATTTCTTGATTGTCATATGTGATAATTGATAGGTTGATATTCGTTTGTGTGATACTTCAGGTCTTCATGTGCGTTTCCGCAGTTGGTTTGGTGCATGCGGTCAGGAAATTTCCGCTTTCCCGATTGTGCAAAGATAATCATGAAAATCCGATTTGCAACGACAATGTGTTGCAAATGATAAAAAAAGAGCGCACTTGGCGCTCTTTTTGATATTAATATGTCTTAAATTCCAGCTTTTTGAGCTGTGTAACGTTCCGGATGCTATCTCACTGCAACTTTCGAAGCCGATTCTCCGGCAATAACGATATAGATGCCTGCGGGCAATGCGATCTCTTTAGTTCCGTCAACTGTGCCCGAAGCGCACACACGGCCGTCGGCAGTAACCACTGAGTATGCCACTGTGTGGTTGGCTGTTATCGCTATCGAGCCTTCATTGGCCTTTACTTCGACGCCGCTGTTTCCGGCCTCAATGGCTTCTGTGCCTGACTCTGCCGCGCTTACAGCTATCGTTTTCAGGGCCAAGCCGCTTCTGAACGGGTCGCTGCATGCGTGGAATCCGATGTAATACACCCCTGTGGCCTCGGGGCTGATCTTTGCCGTATAGGTCTGCGGTGTCATTGATGTAAGCTCAAACGGCTCAAGAAGCGTGATTGTCATCGCTTCGGCCGAAGGGGTCTGCCCCATGCTCACCTTAAGCCGTTCCGGATCGCTGCTGCTCATGACCATGGCCTCGAACGAAAGGGTATAGCTGTTCCCGGCCTCGAACTGCATCGGAGGGGTTATCAGCCAGTCGTCGGCTGATTTGGTGGAGGAGTAGGGGTAGACAGCCGCCGACACAAGTTCTTCCGTCTCGTCGATCCACCATTCCCATTCTCTGTACCATTCGGCGCGGTCGCCGTTCACGTCGATCACCGTAAAGAGATCAAGGGCGTTTTCGGCCGAGAAATCTGTTGTCCATGGCAGAGTCATGGCACCCAGGCGCCACACGTTCGACGAAACAGTCTGTATGACGCGCCCGTCGTAGTTCATCGTAACGTCGTAGCTGTAAACAGTAAGTTGCGGCGTCATTTCAACGGCGTCCTCCATCCGGGGTTCGGTAACACCTTCCCATGTCGCTCCGTCGGGGTTGCGTTTAACCGAGTAGCTGATCAGCGACGGGTCGTAATATCCGCCATGTTCGCTCTCTTCAGGGGCGTTCCATGTAAGCACGAACTTCCCGTCGGCATATGTCAGTGTCACCTCTGTGATGGCTTTGGGCGTGTCGTGGCCTATCCATCTTGTAAGCTTCGCCTTCGGACTGCGGCCGCCGGCGTTGCTCAGTGTCACTTCGATGTCATACATCGCGGCTTCGGCCACTCTTGCCGGGGCGTTTACCTTCGTTCCGGCCATCCCCTTTCCCTGCGCGAGAAGCGCGCCGTTTGCCCGGGCCAGATAGCTTATCTCTCCGTCAAGGCCGTCGCCACCGAATGTTCTGGCCGGTATGGTGAACTCTATAGTGCCTTCAAGAGAGCCGTCGGCGAATGTCACTTCCAGATTCTCGGGCGCGGCGGGGGCGTCGGCGGCAGCCACAGGGCCGGGAATCCACATGCCGCCCATAACCTCGCCGTCGCTGAACTCATACATGTGGGTTGCGGTGAGGTCGGTTGCGGTGAGATCGACCGAATAGAGATCGCTGAACGACCGGCGGTAGCCGACTTCCGGATCTGCCTGCGCCTCCTGCGAGCTGATCACGAAATAAAACAGATTGGTTCTCGGGTCGATGGCCCCGGTAGAGCGTATGGAGCCTTTCACTCCTAAGTCGGCCAGAGGCGACACCGTGCCGTAAACCTTGTCGACTTTAAGCAGAACACCGTCCATGTCGATGGCATATAGCTCGCCGTTCCGGTCAACGCTGCATGCCAGCCACGGGGTGTCGAGATCTGCTATGCCGAACCGTTCGCCGGTGGCTATGTTGAGTGTGCCGAACACATATCCGTCTCCGTTGTCGTTGTTGAAGCAGCCGAACAGTTTGGCCGTCTGCGGGTCATAGGCCAGATCCATGGCAACCGCCTTGGGACTGCCGTCGGTCAGGCGCATGCGCTCCGTCCAGGTTTCAGGATCGAATCCGTAATGGGTTATTTCTGTCCATGAACCATAGTTCAGCTCTGCCGTGCAGAAGTAGAAATCGTCGGTCATGGCGCCACCTCCGCTTGCATCAAGATACGGATCCTGCATTATAAGTTCCGGGGCGTATCTGTCGGCCTGGAAACGGTAAATTCCAACCTCCTCGAGGTTGTGCTCCACCCAGGAGTTGGCATGATACACCGAAACATAGATTTCTGTTGCTGTTCCGTCGGTCTGGGCGGCCACCTCTGGAGAGAAAGGGTTTGCGGCCACCGCGGCGGTTATTGCGGCGGTCAGGATTTTTTTCATAGGAGGTTATGTTTAAGTTTTGTTTAATCGAAATCGGTCGGATTCAGTCCGGCCTCTCTGAGCGCTTCGTGGCGTTCGCTACACGTGCCGCATGTGCCGCAGTGTTTCTCCCCGCCTCGATAACATGAGTATGTCTGGCGATAGTCAATCCCCACGGCCAGACCGCGTTTCACAATCTCCCCCTTGGTCAGGCCGGTGTAGGGGCAGAAAAGACGCAGGCGCTCGTAGGTGCCCTCTTCTATCGCTTTGCCCATCGCCTCGACAAACGCCGGGCGGCAGTCGGGGTAGATGGCATGGTCGCCCGAGTGGTTGGCGAGCATTATGGTCGAGAGTCCGCGGCTTTCGGCAAGTCCGGCGGCAACGGCAAGCATTATGCCGTTGCGGAAAGGAACCACCGTTGAACGCATGTTCTCGTCGTCATAGTTTCCTGAGGGGATGGCTTCGGCTCCCGAAAGCAACGAGCTTTCGAAATATTGACCCATGAAATCGAGCGGAATTACCAGATGGGGAATGCCGAGTTGCTCGCAGTTTATGCGGGCGCACTCAGCCTCACGTTCGTTGTGGTTCGACCCGTACACGAAAGTCACGGCAAGCGCTATCCGCGACTTGTATTCATGGAGCATGGTGGTTGAGTCCATCCCTCCCGACAGCACTATCAGCGCGTCGGCTTTACGGGGATACTGCACCAGCGGATCGGTCAGCACAAGCTCTTTCTCCTGTGCCGGCAGAAAAACGTCGGGGTTATGGTGATGTTCTACTACTCCCATTTTTGTCAGTTATTTGAGTTCATTGCGTCAAGCAGCCGCCGGCGTGCCATATCCTGATGTTCCTGGTCTCCGTAGTTGGCGAAAGGGTAGATGCTTATCCCCCCGCGCGGGGTGAAAATCCCCCTGACCTCGATGTAGCGCGGATCCATCAGTCTGATCAGGTCTTTCATTATTATGTTCACACAGTCTTCATGAAAGTCGCCCTGGTTGCGAAACGAGAACAGATACAGTTTCAGGCTCTTGCTCTCGACCATATCTTCGCGCGGGATATACTGTATCACGATTTTCGCGAAATCGGGCTGTCCTGTCTTCGGACACAGCGATGTGAACTCCGGACAGTTCAGCGTTACCAGATATTCGTTTTCAGGATGCTTGTTCTTGAATGTTTCCAGCACTTCAGGTGCGTATCTGTCGGCATATTTAGTGCCGTTTGATCCCAGCAGTGTCACACCGCCGAGTTCTGCTTCACTTCTGCTCATAATTCAGTCTGTCAGTTGTTTGTTGCTGTCAGTAATTGATCGGGCGCACTTTGAGGCGTTCGCCCGCATCTTTTACTATCGAGCGGAAATAACGCTCGTCATATCCGGGAAATTCCGGATATACGGCCATTCCATATTCCGATTTGATAAACCGGTGGTTATCGTCGGTTTTCTTGCGGTTTCCGTCCATGAACTTCACAAACAGATAATCGCCAAGCTGTTTGTAGGCGGTGGTAGCCTTTTCGGCCCAGATGTCGGCCAGATCCTGGGTGAGTTTGGCGGCTATCTCGTCGTCGTTGAAAGCCGGAATCTGTTCCAGGGCCACAGCCACGTCGGCGGCTATGCTGTCTTCAAGCGCCGACTGCACACGGCGAATGTCGGGAATCATCTGCGAATAGCGGTTATAGGCCTGGTTGGCCACATAGTTGTTCACCCAGAAGTTTGAGTTCCAGTCAAGGGTGTTCACATCGCCATGACCCAGCTGTGCGGGAGCGCTTTTTACCGAACAGAAAACCGGAAGGTAGACACAGGTGTTGGCATCGTCGGTGCCGAACCAAAGCAGTCCGCGCATCGGTGCGGGCAGGTCTGAGCGCAGCTGTCCCACAAACGAAAATCCGGTCTGCTGGGTGGCGATGGCCCGCTCGTGTGTATATTCCACGCCGTCGACTTCAAACGTCATGGGGCGCCAGCGGTAGGGCACCGCATAAGGGCCGGCGCCTATGTCGTTGGTCATGTCATAGGGGGTGTTCTCGAAATGGTCGCGCATCATCCATTTCATGTCGGTTGCGCTTACCGGAGCGTCGGGCTTTACCCACAGAGGCATAGGCTCACCTTCGGCGCGGTCTATCCAGGGCAGGTATTCGTCCATCCCTTTGGCGAATTTGTTGAAATAGGCCCAGACACGCGCGTCGCAGCCACGAAGGGCGCCGAAATCGGTCACGCCATAAGCCTTCGAGAAGTCGAAATCCTCATCCTTCCCGTTGAAATAGCCCTGCTGACGGGCAAACTTTATCACATCGGGGCTATAAAGGGTCTCGCCCGATTTGTCTTTCAGCGGAAAACGGTGTATGCGCGGGTGGTTGGCATGGCCTGAGATATATCCGTCGGGCACACGGCGCGCAACCCACACGGCCCCTTTGTCGGCCTTCCCCTTGCCGATAAGCTCAAGCACCCATGCCTCGTCGCCGTCGGCTATCGAAAACGACTCGCCGGTGCTGGCATAACCGTGTTCCTTTACAAGGTCGGTCATCACTTTCAGAGCCTCGCGTGCTGTCTTGGCGCGTTGCAGTGTTACATAGATCAGCGATCCGTAATCTATTATGCCGCTCCCTTCAAGCTCTTCGCGTCCGCCCCAGGTGCTCTCGGCAATCACCAGCCCGTGTTCGTTCATGTTGCCTATAGTGGCATAGGTGTGGGAAACTTCAGGAATCTCACCCAGCGGTTTGCCCGTATCCCATTCCACAATCTTGCGCACGGCTCCCTTGGGGTGGTCGGCCGCCGGCTGGTTGTAAAGTTCACCGTAGAGGTTATGTGAGTCGGCCGCATAGGTAACCATCACAGAGCCGTCGGCTGTGGCTCCCTTGGCTGCTATGAGACTGGTGCATGCCGATGTGTCGGCTGGAGTGGCAATTGTAGCCAGTGCTATCGCCGTAAGGCAAAAAAATTTCTTCATGTGGTTATGGCGGTTAAAGATGAGTTCTAAAATACAAAGATAATAAATTAAGTGACTGGTCGGGGTGATTTTAATATTTATACAGGAAAAATTTAGAAGATTTTTCCTGATGATGAATGGGCTGTGGCGAGCCACTTGGCTGATAAAGAGTGGGAAAGATTCGGAAAATGCCCGAGAAATATTAAAATAATCAGTCCGGTCTGTATGAAAGAATTTTAAACAGGTGCTTAAATCGCTCTCCCCCTTAAAGCTTATAGATTAACTTCATACATAACACTACCGCGAGATTTTGTGGCGGCTACCACAGAATCTCGCGGCATGGTTATGTGTTTTTCGACAGACTTACTGCGCCTGAGCGGGTATGAGCGCCTCGACTGCAGGCGTCAGGCAACCGGTCAGTTTGCTGTAGGGAATCACGCCGTTGGGCATTCCGGCCACATAGGGCGCTATCTCATATTGCTGATACAGAAAATGCACACCGTCGTCCATCAGTGTCAGCGGTGTCGACGGAAGTGTCAGCTCCTCGGGCTTCACCAGCATAATATCTCTCAGCTCTTCCGGAGTGCTGACCTCGAAATATTTCATTAGGTCATCTTTTATAAGAGATATTACCTTGGCAACAGCCTCAGTCCGTATCATGTTGTTGCCTATCAGTTCCCCGGTCGCGGCATCGAATGTCTGGCCTATGCTGAAACTGCTGCCGTGAGCTCCGCCGAGAAACGCATACGAGTTGGCGGTGTATGTCACAAAGGTCTCTGTCTGGCAAATTTTTTTGATGTCCCAGTAATATTCATATTGCAGCCCGAATTCAGGGTTTATTGCATGGATCGAGTCAAGAGCTTCAAACTCTTTTCCGGCATCGGCGAGCACCGTAGAGCATACATTGCGTATCATGGCCTTTCCGTCAGAGAGATTACTGCCGGGAGTCACATATGGAATGGTGTCGCTGGGGCCTGTATAGCCTATGTACGACAGGCGGTCGGCTATCCACAGTCTCACACTGTCGGCCAGTGCGGTTTTGCCCTGAGGATAATCGGCTGTTATGGAGCAGTATGCCCTGGCGCCGCGCGATATGAGGCTGTCGGAGCAGCTTATGCTGTCGGTGGTAAGCTCAGTTGTCTGGCTGTCGGAACCTCCGCGCGTTGAACATGATGATGTGGCGGCACACAGACCGCAGAACGTAAGCAGCGGAATCATGGCCGCCAGCATGCCTGTTGTTTTTTTCGTCATAGTGTTGTCTTTGTTTTAGTTGCCGGTTTACGGCATATAACGACCATTAAGACCTTATATGCCGTAATAATATAACTGACCTCTGCCGTTTTTGTTTTACACCGGGACGGAATTTTTTGCATCCCCCTCTGTTCCCGTGAACTTGTCGCGTCTGATTCATGTTTTACATTTTATGTATGAGGGGTGTAAGTCAGGTGGTGTCTGTTTGGTCGGAAGCCGATAAATGACTACCTTTGACTCAAGTTAATCTAAGGGATGGAATTTGAAATCAACAAATATAACGAGGATGTTTAAAAGAATCATTTTTTCTGCTTTGGCCTTTGTTGTCTTTGCGGTGTCGTCGGCTGCCACTCTCAGCCCGGAGCAGGCATGGGCCCGTGTGACTGACAATGCCGGGCGCCTGAAAGGGATTGCCCTTCCTGCAGCCGGAGCGCCCAGACTGCTCGGCACCACATGCGGTTCCGACGGATTGCCCGCCGTCTATCTTTTTGCCCGAGGTCAGGCAGATGGCTGCATGTTTGTAAGCGCCGACGATGTGGCGGCGCCTCTTCTCGGCTATTGTGATTCTTTTTCCGGGGGAGAAATGCCACCCCAGCTCAAATGGTGGCTTGAGCAATATGCCGCAGAGATCGGCCACAGCCGCCTTGATGCTCCGGTCAGATATGTAGGCGGCAATGCCGCCGGGGCCGACACCGACCGAAAGGCAATTGCGCCTCTTCTCTCTACCAAATGGGATCAGGGGGCGCCTTACAACGATAATTGTCCGGCTGTCACAGGTTCGATCGTGTCAAACGGGAAGGCCCCGACAGGATGTGTTGCAACAGCCATGGCCCAGATCATGAAATATTTCAACTGGCCTGCAAAAGGTTCCGGCAAAGGATCGGCCACAACTTCGGCCGGAGCCACGCTTGAAATGGATCTGGGTGTGGATTTCAGCTGGAATGATATGATCGGTTCTTACACCGGTTCATATTCCTATACCCAGGCCGCGGCTGTGGCTCTTCTGATGCAGGCATGCGGCTACTCGGTCGGCATGAAATATGCTCCTAATGCTTCTGGCGCCCAGTCGGCTGCCGTGCCTTCGGCGCTGATAAATAATTTCGGCTACGACAGCGGTGCCGCGGTCTATGAACGCGAGTATTACGGACGCCGTGAATGGGAAGATATGATTTATAAGAATCTTGCAGAGGTAGGCCCTGTGTTTTATAGAGGTTCGTCAAATCTCGGAGATGGGCATGCCTTTGTCTGCGACGGTTACTCTTCCGGCGGTTATTTCCATTTCAACTGGGGATGGGGCGGAAGTTATGACGGATATTTCCTGCTGACCGCTCTTAATCCGGAGGGATCGGGAATAGGAGGTTTCGCCGGCGGATACAACATCGGCCAGGGGGTGATTCTTGGCATCCGCAAGCCAACCGGAGAGCCGGCGGCAACCGTTCCTTTCCGTCTCTCTCTCACCACTGGCGTAAAGGGCGAGATCGATGGCAATTATCTTCTGCTCTCCGGGGCTTGGTACAACATGTCGCCGGGCGCGCAGCGGTTTCTTGTCGGTGCCCGCTTCGAGAAGGTTGGCGCAACCGGCGCAAATGCCGTGCAATATCTGAATATGGGCGAGCAGTCGCTCGACAGACTGGCGGGCTGGGGTGGCGTTACAGTGCCTTACACTTACGCCTCGCTCACCGACGGCACTTACAAGGTGAGCCTCGTAACCCGTCAGGACGGTGGTCAATGGCTTGAAGCCTTACACGCCGAGGCAAATCCCGACTATACGCTTCTTACCCGGAGCGGCAATTCCTACACAGTGGCCGATGTGAGTGTTTCCCGGTTCTCCATCTCAGATGTAAGACTCGACACTGAACTTTATTACGAAAAGGCCGCCCGTATCAGCTTCCGTGTCAGCAACGAGTCGGATTTGGAGATTGTCGGTGCCGTGGCGCCGATTCTGCTCAACGGCAACTCTCCTGTGGCCGAGGGCGAGTGCGTCTTTCTCGATCTTATGCCCGGCGAGAGCGTCGAGCAGTCGATGGTCTTCACGTTGCGTTACACCTCCTCGTTCAAGACAGGCACCCCCTATGAGTTCTGTCTCTATAACCCCTGCGACGATTCGGTTTATGGATCAATCGGAAAAATGTCGGTCAAGGCCTCGCCGGGAGCAGCATCGCTCACATGCACGTCGTTCGACATCGACGGCGGATGGATTGTTTCCGACAAGTCTGACATCAGGTTCACAGCCTCTGTGAAATGCACGTCGGGTTATTTTGCCGATGCGCTTATGCTTGTGGTTTTCCGCGACGCCGGTCAGAGCTATGTCAACGAGGTTCAGCGGTCGTTCAACGATTACATGTTCCTTTCGTCCGGAGAATCTGCTACCACAACCGCTACACTCGATTTCTCGCAGGGCGTTGCCGGGACGTATTATCTCGCCGCTGCCTATGATCCGGGTCAGAGATCCGATCCCCTTAACACATGTCAGTTTATAATCTCCAAAGATTCTGGAGTTGAAGCCGCAGGCAGCGACAGCGCTCCTCTCACGGTGTTCTACAACCGTTCGCTGTCAGCCGCCGTAATCACCTCCGGCTACGACATCACATCTGTAAGCCTGAATGGAATTGACGGCCGTCAGCTCGCCGCCGATGTGGCCCTCAACGGCACCTCGGCCACAGTCGGCCTGTCAGCGTTCTCAGGCGGAATAGTAGTGGTCACCGCTACCGATGCCTCCGGAGCGGTCGTTACTCGCAAACTCGCTCTCTGACTTTAGAAAATTTTTATAACTAAGTGTTCAAATTTAAAAGATTTTCGTTCACTTGCTATCGGTTAAATTTGAACTCTTACTTAAACCATCCGATCATTGTCAACAGATAAATGAATAGACATTTCAAACATTTCGCCTTGACGGCTCTGTCGGCAGCCCCGTTTCTTGTAGCGTGCAACGCGCCGAAAACAGCTGCCGACGGGGCCACAGGTGCGTCGCCCCGTTCGTCAGAAACGTCGGCTACCATGCCTGTGTCAGAACCTCCTGTTCATCAGATTCCCGAAAACCGCGTTCACCTCATCGGCGGCACTCCCGCCAACGCCATCCCTAAGGCGGTGGCATTCCGCATGTCGGGCAACTATGCGCAGAATCTCCCCCTCAACCTGAATCCCGACGGCACACTTGCATCGTTTCCGGCTCCATCCGACATAACACCCCGTTCTGCACCCCTGCCTCTCGAAGATGGGTGGTGGCTTGACCGCAGGGGGGTCACATCCTCAACCGTGTTCTCACGCTACACTCTTGAGGAATATGCAGCCATGAAAGAAACCCCGTCGCCCGGGGTGTTGCTTGAAAGTGTTATCCCCGGAGCATGTGTCACCCAGATCGAATATCTGCCCATGAGTCCCGTCGAGGCCCAGGCCGACACATGCGCCGTGAATACATATCTACGCACCCACACATACTCTATCTCCCGGCCGTGATCTAACCTGCGGAGGTTTAATTTATCAGCACCTGACTTATGACTGAGATTGACGAAACCGGCGCATTTGCCGCCGAGTGGCGTAAGATGCTTGACGGAGAGATATACGAAGCCTCACACCAAGGTTTCTTTGATCGCCTTGCAGCCACGCGCGAGAAACTTCACGACTTCAATACATTGCGACCCGGAATGCTCGGAGAGCAACATGCCCTTCTCCGCTCCATTCTCGGCGGTTGTGGCAGCCGGTTCCACTTCAACCAGCCCTTCCGGTGCGATTACGGATGTAACATATTCATCGGCGAAAACTTCTTTGCCAATTTCAACCTGACCATCCTCGACGAAGCCAGAGTAACGATAGGCGACAACGTGTTCATTGGCCCCGATGTAAGCATCTACACAGCCTGCCATCCGCTCGATCCGGCATCACGCAACGCCGGCGTCCAGTGGGCCGAACCCGTCACCATTGGCAACAATGTCTGGATAGGGGGCAAGACCGTAATCCTCCCCGGCGTAACCATCGGTTCCGACACCGTGATAGGCGCAGGCTCCGTTGTCACCCGTTCCATCCCCTCCTCCGTTGTGGCCGCCGGCAACCCGGCCCGCGTCATCAGGAGTCTCAACTCCTGATTGACGCAACCTTTGAGCCGATGTTGAGGTTTACGGAACTATCTGTTTTGAGACTTTCGATCCGGTAACGGCGATGTATAGTCCCGATGTCGGATTTTCTACAACTCTTCCGTTGAGGTCGTAATATACTGTCGCGGCATCTTCTGTGTTATTGTCAGTGAGAATCTTTTCAGCACCGTCAAAATCATATTCCTCGATATTGGAGAAACCTCCCCATCCGATAGAGTTCCGGTAAGCATCCACACATCCAGGAGGCACCAGCAACCGGCATTTCTTTTTGTCAACAGCTTTTGTGTCATAAGGCCTGGAGCCGAATTCCGCTCCGGGATACTCAAAGATGTCTACAATTTCTGGTGGAACACTGCTGGGACAATAGATCGTTCTCAGATAAGGTAAGGCATAGAATGCATAACTGCTGATTATGAGATCTTCTGATTCAGGCATATACAGCTCCTCTATGCCCATGATGCCGAAACATCCGGCTCCGATAAAACCCTGCTCGCGCGGAAGCCGCAATGTTTTCAAGGCAGGCATTCCTCCGATGCAGTTTTCCCCCGTGCCGATGGAATTGCTGAAGTTTAGCTCGACAAGATTGCCCAGGCCTTTGAGGCTGCTGTGGCAGAACCACATGTTTTCCGGAAGAGTAAGAGTTTTGACACCGATATTTGTCAGACTCTCATCATTTACTTTCAGACCGTCTATGGCTATTTGTTCAGGAATTTCAAGAACCTCGAGCGATGGCAGATTATTCAATCCGGATATTCTTACCATGGTGTTGGGCAGCTCGATTCTCTCGAGATTTTTACAATTGTTTGTTCCGTGAATTTCTGTGATTCCGGGTTTTAATACCAGAGAACGGAGACAATCCTCATTGTCTTTTATTGTCACAGTTCTGACATGAAATTCTATTGATGCATATGTAACTTTTGGCTCTACAACCACGTCGACAAGTTCGCCTTCCTGTGGCAAAATAGGCTCTGCAGTTACAATGGGCTTGAGCTCGTCATATATAATGCGTGTTAGAGGATCCGTATTTTCCAGCGCTACATAATATGTAAATCCGTTAGAGGTAAACTTTGTGAGGGCCTCTCCATTGGCGCATATAATTGATATGGCACAAAACAATAAAATTAAACTTGATTTTCTCATAACAAACCTCCTTCGTTATTTTGAAACAATCATCTGTTCTGATGCCTGTTTCTTTCCGTTTACAATTAAACTTACTATATACGTGCCGTTTGGCAGATCATTCACATTAAGTGTTATGTTTGAGTCTGAGATCGGCACTGATATATCTTTTATCTCAATTCCATTCCAGTCATGGATTACAATATTATGGCTTTTGTCTCCAGGAGCTATTGAAAATGATATTTTTGTGCTTGTTCTTACCGGATTAGGTGTAATGCTAAGTTGATACTCAAAAATAGGTACTGGCCCTATTAATCCGGCTTGTGAATCAGCAACTAAACATGGGATTCTATTTTTTCCATATACATAGATATTTTCGTTACATCTTATTTTGCTTCCGAGAATGGAATAAGTTATCGGGATATTGAGATTAGACCCAACAAAACGTTTTCTTTCACCTGTTTTGCTATTGTAATAGCCAACATATGCTACTTCGTTCTCAGGTAACCGAATTTTAACCGTTGAGTCTGGAATTTTACCTTTTAATGGTATAACCCAACTGCTATTATCAATTGATATTTCTGTATCACTGTATTCAGTTGGAACGTCTGTATGAAATATCAATGACGGATCACCAAATAGATGGTATGCCTTCTTCATGACTGAATATGACGTCATGTCGCTTGCGCTGTAGTTTCGGGAATTAATGCGGTTTACAGCACTTCGCATGAACGATCCTAATGTCTCCGATTCAATAAATGTTTTTAATTGAATATTTCTGAGACTCGGGATATATGGTTCTCTGGGGTTTATGGATATTAATGAATCTCTGTTTGTTTCGGAGTATAGGCCGGGAGTAGGCCATATGCCGTTTACAAGACCTTCAATAAAATATTTATTCAAATTTGAAGATATGGGTACTGATGCTGCGATTAGACCCATTGCGCCTGCGTCGGCTTTGTTCAGCATTTCGGAGGCAAAACAGTCCTGATGAGAAAAATCTCCCGTGCTGCATGTGGTACTCAGAACAAGTGGATATTTGTTCTTGTTTGTCAGACGTTCAACATCATTAGATTCATTAGTGACCTTAAACTGAGGCTTAGACCATCCGTTTTCTCCACCATGTGCACTATATAGCACATACATTGTGCCGCTATTTATGTATTTGGCTATACTGTCGGCATTCCCTTTCCATATGTCTGGGTTTAAAGATAATTCATTGGGAATAGGAGTGCCATTGCTGTAATATTGCGGGCTGCTTCTCTCGTCTTTTGCATATACCCTGTTGATATCTTTACCTTGGTTTATTACATAATTTCTTATCTTCTCCGATGTCTCAACAAAGCATTGTGTAATAGTTTCTGTTCTGAGATCAATTGTGTCAGTTTCAAATTTCGCACAATGTAATGCTGTGGAATAGAAGTGACTGTCGATGACGGGATTTCGCTCATATCCTATGATTTTATCGATAGCCGACCCGATACCGGTAGGCATGTCTGGTAGATATCCATGTTCCAGTTGAATTTTATCCCTGTTTTGATATGAAGCAATTCGACCTATATATAAGTCTGGGGCATCTGTCGGACTTTTTTCTGTAAGACATGAATATCTGTAGTCTGAAGGATAGCGATAAATCTTATTTTTAGAGGTGTAGGATTCGCTAAAAGCGGGAATTTCGTTATTTGAACCCACAAGAAGAACATGAGAAAGATTATCGCTATATTTTTCAATGCTGTCGGTAACTTGAGAAGTTGTCCATTGATCTTTATAGCAAACATTAACATTAAATCCCTGTAACTGTTTTAGAGCTACCAGTTTCTTTATAGATTCCTCATGTTTGGGAATACTAACAATCAGGTAGTTGTCGTTAATTTCAAATTGATCTAACCCTTCGTTGGGATCTTTTATTTTATTAGGGCTATTCTTTGACGAGTCTTTAAAAGTAATGGCATTGCCATTATTGTCAAGAAATTCGATTTTATATGTGAATGTGTTGAAGAAGTCAAGTTTTGATTCTTTGTGAAGATATGAGGCGGGCATAACTTTGACATGTGCCACTTTATGGTTGCGAAAGTTCCCAAGACAAGAAAGAGTAGCAATCTTATCCCCGCCGATCTCAATATCATTGACGATAGGCAACACGTCCTGGCTTGTCGAAATATTGTCAATATCCCTTCCTGGAGCAAGTTTAATATTAAAACTTTTTATGTCGTGATTTTTCATTACCACTCTTACAGAGTCGCATCCAAGAGGAAGTGTGAATGAGTCAATTCTGACTGGTAGCGCAGGAAAACTTTCGTCTGATATTTGTGTAAAACCTGGAATTTTCCACCAATAGGCACCTTCTACCAATTTATCCGGTTCTTTTTGTATTTGTGGAATTGAGTAGGTTACGGTTATACCGTCTGGTTCCAATGCTGTTGAAACATATGGATGTATCAGAAACTCATTGTTTGTAATTTCCCCGGTGTCTATGTCGAGGCAGGTCTGTGCATTTGAGAATGAAAAGCATGCAATGGTTAATGTGAATATAACTAATGCTTGTTTGGAGTAGAATTTTGTCATAAGCGAATAATGATTGGAGTATAAATATTAATTTTTCACAATATAGATATAAAAATTGGAATACATGAGAGTTGAAGTGTTTTTAACGTTTTAAATGAACATTTTTAACATTATTGTATTAT
>CAMWTV010000003.1 GCA_947177215.1 uncultured Muribaculaceae bacterium | reverse complement strand
CGTTTTCGATTAATGAGCCTATGTGAACCTTAATGCCACATTCTTCGGCTCGTGTGATAACAGGCTTTTGATCCATGATAGTCATGCGAAAATGATGAAGTGGTAGAAAAGTAATGTCAGGTCGGCGGGGGTGGCCCGCTTCCGTGAGAGCGGCAGGTTTCCGGTCTCTTCAAGGCATTTGTCAGGCAAGGCGGCCTCTGCGCCATGCTCTTATGGCTGTCAGTGTGGTCAGACACTTTAAACACCCTCTTGAAATCCCTCTCAGATGAAGAAAGCCAAGCTCTTGACCAATTGAATGTGTGAAATTCATTGCAAAATTAATAAATTTCCGGCAATAATCAAAATAAACCTTTGGTGTCGTTGGTGTCGTTGCGATTGTGCGATGCCGTCGGCGATCATAGACTCATGGCCATGAAAAGCCCCGCGTCAGTCGGGTGAATGCGATGACGCGGGGCTTGATGTTTTTGCGAATGGATCAGTCGGTCAGGCCGCGCTGACGGAGCAGGGCGGCTGCCTCAGGGCGGTGTCCGCGGAAGTTCTCGTAAAGAACCATGGGATCTTCCGACGAACCGCTTTCAAGCACGGTTTTCATGCGGGCTGCACATTCGGGATCGAACACACCCTTTTCGGCGAACATCTCGAAGCCGTCGGCATCGAGCACTTCGGCCCAGAGGTAGGTGTAGTAGCCCGAAGCATAGCCTTCGTCGCCGAAGATATGTTTGAAGTAGGGCGAGCGATAGCGGAAGGTGAGCTGTTCGGGCATGCCGAGTTTCTCGGCAACGGAGTTCTCGAATGCCATCACGTCGATGTCGCCTTCGGGGTTGAGGTGACCCCAGTTGAGGTCGAGCAGGGCAGCGCCTACGAGTTCGGCTGTCATGAAGCCCATGTTGTGTTTAGAGGCAGCGTTGATTTTCTGCACCAGCGAGTCGGGGATGAGCTCGCCTGTCTGATAGTGGTGGGCATACTCCTTGAGCAGCTCGGGCTGGAAGGCCCAGTGTTCGTGGAACTGCGAGGGGAACTCAACGAAATCGCGGTCGACCGAAGTGCCGCTCTGGCTTTTGAGGCGTGCGCGAGAGAGCATGCCGTGGAGGCCATGGCCGAATTCATGGAACATGGTCTGCACCTCGTCGATGGTGAGCAGCGAGGGTGCGTCGGCTGTGGGTTTCGAGAAGTTGCCTACGTTGTAGACGATGGGACGGTCGGCTGTGCCGTCGGGGTTGATCCATGATGTCTTGAGCTCTTCCATCCATGCGCCCTGACGTTTTGACGCGCGTGTGAAATAGTCGGTCATGAACACGGCGAGGTGCTTGCCTTCCGAGTCTTTCACGTCGTAGACTTTTACGTCGGGGTGATATTTGGGCGCGTCGGCTATCGGCTCGAAGGTTATGCCGTAAAGTTTCTCGGCCATCGAGAAGATCCCTTTCGTAACCGAGTCGACGGCGAAGTAGGGACGGATCTCGTTTTCATCGAGGGCATATTTGTCCTGACGCACTTTCTCGGCGAAATAATAATAGTCCCAGGGGGCTATCTTGAAGTCGTTGCCGAGCTTGTCGGAGAGGGCCTGCATTTCGGCCACTTCCATGGCCACTTTGGCCTTGGCGGGTTTCCAGATGCTCATGAGGAGCTCTTCGGCGGCCTGGGGAGTCTTGGCCATGACATCGGCGGTCATGTAAGAGGCGAAATCGGGATAACCCATGATGGCGGCTTTCTCGGCGCGAGTCTTGACGATGTCGGCAATTACGGGGCGGTTGTCGTTATCGCCGGTCTGTGCGTTCGAGGTGTAGCCTTTCCACATCTGTTCGCGCAGGTCGCGGTTGTCGGCATACTGGAGAACCGGCAGGCGCGAGGGTGCGTGGAGGGTGAACACCCACTTGCCCTCTTTGCCGCGCGATTTGGCTTCTTCGGCGGCGTTGGCCACTGTCGAGGCGGGGATGCCTGCGAGGTCGGCCTCGTTTTCCACAACGATTTCAAAGGCGTTGTTTGAGGCGAGAAGGTTTTTGTTGAACTTCAGATAGAGGTCGGTCAGACGACTGTTGACGGCTTTGAGCTGTTCCTGTTTCTCGGGAGTGAGAAGGGCGCCGTTGCGGGCGAACTGGCGGTAGGTCTCTTCAAGGGCACGTGTCTCGTCGTGTGCAAGTCCGAGCGAATCGCGGCTGTCGTAAAGCGCTTTCACGCGGTTGAAGAGGCCCTGGTTCATCATCAGCTCGTCGTTGAAGGCTGTGTAACGGGGCAGGAGGTTTTCCGACACTTCGGTCAGCTCGGCCGAGGAGTGTGCCTCTGTGAGCGACATGAGCACTCCCATTACGCGCTCAAGCGTGGGGCTGAGATTGTCGAGCGGCAGAATGGTGTTGGCGAATGTGGGCGCCTCGGGGTTGTTCACGATTGAGTCGATCGAGGCCTTTGCTTCGGCGATGCCTGCGTCGAAAGCCGGAATGTAGTCTTCGATCAGGATATCCTCGAAGGGAGGAATCTCATAGATGGTTTCATACGGTTTGAGAAACGGGTTCTCGTGGGCTTTTTTGTTGCCGCATGATGACAGCGACAGTGCTGTTGCCGCGGCGGCCATGCAGATGCCCATAACGATAGGTTTCATATGCTTGATAATGTTGGATTATTGAATTTCGGGATAAAGTTAATGAAAAAGAGTGAAATAACGAAGCGACGGCCTTGTGAAATAGTGATTTAGGCGTTTCGACGGGCGGAACCGTTTTGTGGTTGCCTGCCGGAGGGTGTCATTGGAGGGTGAATGTGGCCATTACGGGATAATGGTCGGAATAGGGGATGCGCGGACGGCTGTATGCCACCGCGCGGAAGTCGCCGCGGTAGAGAATGTGGTCGATGTGGAAATAAAAGCGGTTTCCGTGATATGTGGGCAGCGATATGGTGCCGGCCTCGGAAAACGCTGTCTTAAAGTCGTTGCCACACAGGGTGCGGATGGCATAGCATCCCGGAATGTCGTTGAAATCGCCCGAGATGATCACATTGTGTATGCCGATCGAGTCGATCTGCTCGCGTAGCAGGCGTGCCTGGGCTGCCCTCGCCTTGAAGGCGTGTGCCAGTTTGGGAAGCAGCTGATGGCGCACGCGGCTGATGTCGCGTTTGGAGTGTGCCTCCCCTTTGGTAAGTTCCCGGTAAAGCTCTTTGTCTTCGGGGCTTAGGCCGATCGATTCGAAATGCGCGCTGACAACAAGAGTCTCTTTGCCGAGAATGTCGACAACTGCCGCCGCGAAGCTGCTTGTCTCGCTTTCGGGTTGCCTGAGGGTTACGGGGCGCATCGGAAAACGGGTCATGATTATCTCGCTGTCGAAGCCGGTGCGTCGTGGGAAAAGCTGTGCCAGCGAATCGGCCTGGCTCTGGCTGATAAGCTTCCACCTTATCGCTGTTCGGGCAGGGTCGGTCAGTTCGGGAGGCATCTCCTGGAAGCATCCCAGGTCGGGGGCGGCATGGAGGATGAACGACAGGGTGGGATTGACCAGGCCGGCGTCGGCGTCGCGGCGCCACCGGTCGGGATCGGTGACCCCTTCAGAGCGTTTGTTCCAGTCGGTGAGGTGATATACGTTATATGAGATCATGGTGAACGAAGGCTTGTCGCCGCCGTTGGCCTTTTTCTCAAAGATGTTTAACGGGATGATGCCGCTGATGGAGGGGAGTGTGGCAACGATGGTGAGCAGCGGTATTAGCGCTGCTTTCCGGAAGGTCAGCAGATCGGTTATGGCCAGCAGCAGTGTTATTATCAGGCATGCCGGAAATGTCATGGCGAGAATCGCCGGAATGGGGGTGATGTCGGGGTTCACAATGCCTCCATATGCCGCGGCCACGGTGGTGAGGGCCACCGCTATGTTTACGGCGACAAGCAACACTTTCATAATATGCCTGCTCCCTCGGGCTTTCATTATATGATTCTTTTTCGACCGGGCGGCTATCTCGACGGGGTGTTGCGCCTTACGGGGGCGTTGCCCGACGACAGATTGAACAACCGCAACTGTTCGCTCCTTGTGAGCGAGGCATAGCCGTCGCGGTTTACTTTCTCTATCAGCGACATCTGTTCCAGACGGTTGCGGGCCATGCTTTTCATGGCTTCCATGCTTTTGCGGGCACGGCGGCGCCACACAAACGCTCCGGCGGCTCCTGCTACAATGCCCCCTATGTGTGCGGCTGTCTGCGACGGCTCCATCTCAAGCGAGGCGAGGAAAAACAGTATCATCCCCACGGCTGCGATAGAGCGCAGCGAGAACGCGCCTATAAGGGCCAGAGTAACTTTTTTACGTGGCGCGCACACAAGGGTGGCTGTTATGACCGAGAACACGGCGGCCGACGACCCTAAAAGCGATGCCTCGGAGCCGGGATTGAACGCATCGGTGAACAGCTGGAAGCATATCGCCCCTCCGATGCCGCCCGACACAAAAGCCGCCAGCAGCCACCGGCGCCCGGCAATTTCGGCGAGCAGGGCACCGAACCATGCCAGCCACAGGCAGTTGACAAGCAGATGCCAGAAGTCGACATGGATGAAACTGTAGGTCAGCATAGTCCACGGCATGGCCAGGGCAGCCTGTGTTCCGGCAGGCAGCGCAAGAGATCCTATTATCTCCTCGACAGTCAGGGCCGACGGGGAGATAAGCCATACAAGCTTTAGAATCAGAAATGCCGTTATGTTGACTAAGACCAGACGCATTGTCGGAAGATCAGAAATACGGGCCGCCTATCACGCGGTTCTTTCGCCAGTAAATGAGGATGAGCAGACCGAAAAGCATGCCGCCGAGGTGGGCGAAATGGGCCACGGTGTCGGCCTGGCTGTTGTAGACACCCAAAAGCAGCTCTATGCCCGCGTAGCAGAGCACAAAGACCCTCGCCTTGATGGGTATGGGGGGGAAGATGAGATAGAGGCGCACGTTTGGAAACATGTAGCCGAAGGCGAGCAGAATGCCGAAAATGGCGCCTGACGCACCTACCGTGGGGGTGTGGTAGAGGTTGAATATGTGTTGTACCGCCGGCTCCTGTGGGCTTACGCCGATATTGAGCAGCTCACGGCTGTTGGCTGTGATGTGGCGCAATATGGCGGTTACAGATCCGGCGTTCTCGAACACCGAAGCGTAGTGGTGGATCATTATGGCGAATACCCCTTCCTGCACAAGGGCGGCGCCGATGCCGCACGAAAGGTAGTAGAACAGAAACTTGGGGGCGCCGAGCACCCTCTCCATGGTCACTCCGAACATGAACAGGGCGAACATGTTGAAAAACAGATGCCAGAAATTGGCATGGATGAACATGTAGGTGAACAGCTGCGAGGGCAGAAACTGGTCGGACGTGAAATAATAGATCGCCCCGTATTGCTGAAGCATATCGGCTACGGGACGTATCATGGTCATCGCCAGCCAGATTATAACATTGATGATGATGAGGTTTTTGGTAACCGGAGGCATCATCCTGAAATTGTCGCTAAAACTCATCTGGAAACCTTAGAATGGTGAAACAATCTGTTTGTGTAAGAGCTAAAATTCAACCGACAGCAAGTGAACGCGCCTGAATCGCCTGAAAAACAGGCTCGCATTTTGTATGAATCAAAATTTGAACACTGACTTGTCTTTTCCAACAATGCCTTGGCGGCATTTGTTGTATGTAACGCACGCAAAGATACGCAAAATTCGGCGGAAATTGAGATGGCGGTTTGGAAAAAATGCTTAACTTTGAAAACGGGAAGATGGATTCGCGGGTGAGAATCCGGTTGAACAAATATCATAAGTATGACTGGGAAAAAGAAATATCTGGTTACGGGAGGCGCGGGTTTCATCGGCGCCAACTTTGTCAAGTATCTGTCGGGCAAGTATGGCGACGGTGTTGACATCATGGTTTACGATGCGCTGACCTATGCCGGCCATCTGCCAACGATTGCCTCCGACCTTGAGCGCGACAATATCTGTTTTGTCAAGGGAGATATCGGCGATGCCGCGGAAGTGAGCCGCGTGCTGCGGGAGTTTGATCCCGACTATGTGGTGAATTTCGCCGCCGAGAGTCATGTTGACCGCTCAATCACCGGGCCGAGGGTGTTTCTTGAAACGAATATTCTCGGCACACACAACATGCTTGAATGTGCCCGCCGGGAATGGCTTGAAGGGGCAGGCGACGACGGAAAGCCCCGCTATCGGCAGGGAAAGAAGTTCATACAGATCTCGACCGACGAGGTGTATGGCTCGCTTGAGCGTACCCCCGGTGAGCCGCGCCCGCTTGAGCTTAACCGGGATGTGGCCAAAATAGCCACAGGGCGTCATGACCTGAAATGTTATGGCGAAGGTTTCTTCACCGAGCAGACTCCGCTGTCGCCCCGTTCACCCTATTCGGCATCGAAAACATCGGCCGACATGCTTGCCATGGCCTATTATGAAACTTACGGCCTCCCGGTCAACATAACCCGATGCAGCAACAATTACGGCCCGTATCAGTTTCCCGAGAAGCTGATACCGCTGATGATAAACAATATTCTCGAAGGGAAGCCGCTCCCGGTCTATGGCCGCGGCGAGAATGTGCGCGACTGGCTATATGTCGACGATCACTGCAAGGCTGTCGACATTGTGGCCCGGCGCGGAAAAGTGGGCGAGGTCTATAACATAGGTGGCTTCAACGAACAGGAAAACATCTCGATCGTACGCCTTATAATCTCGCTTGTAAGGGAGATGGCACAGTCCGACAGCCGTTACCGCAGCCTGTTGCAGATACCCTTGGAGCAGGTCGACGAGCGGCTGATAAGCTATGTGGCCGACCGCCCCGGCCACGACATGCGCTATGCCATCGACCCTGAGAAGATAGTGAAAGAGCTCGGGTGGTATCCCGAAACAAGTTTCGAGCAGGGAATACGCCTTACTGTCAAATGGTATCTCGACAACGTGGATTGGAGCCGCGGTGTGACAGAAGCTTCCGCAAATAAATAACAATCAGTGGCAATGAAAGGAATCGTATTGGCCGGAGGTGCCGGCACAAGGCTAAATCCAATAACACTCGGAGTGTCGAAGCAGTTGCTGCCGGTCTATGACAAACCGATGATCTATTATCCGGTCTCGGTTCTGATGCTTGCCGGAATCAGGGAGATACTGATCATATCCACCCCCGATGATCTGCCGGCTTTCAGGCGTCTGCTCGGCGATGGGAGCGAGATCGGAGTGCGGTTCAGCTATGCCGAGCAGCCACGTCCCGAAGGGCTCGCACAGGCCTTTGTCATAGGCGAGGAATTCATAGGCCACGATGATGTCTGTCTGGTTCTCGGCGACAATATCTTCTACGGACAGGGGTTCTCGGCCATGCTCCG
Organism: uncultured Muribaculaceae bacterium; assembly: GCA_947177215.1. GTDB lineage: Bacteria > Bacteroidota > Bacteroidia > Bacteroidales > Muribaculaceae > UBA7173. The sequence continues at coordinate 29,903 of CAMWTV010000003.1, read as the reverse complement.
CGACGCCATGGTCACCGCCGTAAGCCATAGCGAGGCCACTGTGTTCGCCTATCCGGTCAAAGATCCGCGCCGTTATGGAGTGGTAACCATCGGCAACGAGGGGCGGGCCTTGAAAATCGAGGAAAAACCTGTAAACCCCGAGAGCGAATTTGCCGTTGTGGGCCTCTATTTCTATCCCAACGATGTGGTCAGCATAGCCCGCGGTGTCACACCGTCGGCCAGAGGCGAGCTTGAGATAACCAGCGTCAATATGGCCTATCTTGAGCAGAAGCGGCTTAACGTGAAGGTGTTCGGCCGAGGATTCGCATGGCTTGACACAGGCACTGTCGACTCGCTTATGGATGCCTCAAACTTTATTCAGGCCGTGCAGAACCGTCAGGGATTCAAGGTGGCGGTGCTTGAAGAGATTGCATGGCGCCAGGGGTGGATAGATGCCGCCCGGTTGGCCGAACTCGGCGGGCGCATGCGCAGCAACGATTACGGCGAGTATCTTATGAAACTCGCTTCGGCCGACGGCCCCATTGATAACTGATAAAACATTAGGATATATGTCGACAAAAAGGAAATTGCCCGAGCTGCTGAAACTGCCCCGTATCCACGATCCACGCGGCAATCTTACATTTGCCCAGAGCTTCGCCCAGCTCCCGTTTGAGCTGAAACGTGCCTACTGGACTTATGATGTGCCGGGAGGGGAGGGGCGCGGAGGCCATTCCCATCACGAGATGAGCCAGGTTCTGGTGGCCGTCAGCGGCAGTTTCGATGTAGAGGTCTGCGACGGCTACACCTGGCGCACCTACACCCTCAACAAACCTTTCGAGGGGCTGCTGCTCCCCCCCGGGCTGTGGAGCACTCTGGTCAACTTCTCGTCGGGTGCCGTGTGCCTTGCCCTTGCCTCGACCGATTTCGCCGAGAGCGATTATGTGAGAGATTTCGAAGAATTCAAGCGGCTCTCGCTTGAGATGGAGCCGGTGTTTTAAACGTCAGAAAGTCATGAAGCCAGCCACACGTTTTGAATTTCTGAATCTTGACAAAGTTAACGCCCCCTACGCCGGCGCCATCGAAGAGGCGGTTTTGAGGGTGGTAAGAAGCGGCCGATATGTAGGCGGCCCCGAGGTCGAGGCCTTGGAGAGCCGGCTGTGCAGCCTCACGGGCGCTCCCTATGCCGTTGGTGTCAGCAACGGGCTTGATGCGTTGAGGCTCATTCTGCGGGCCTATATGGCGATGGGTGTAATGGCCGAAGGCGATGAGGTGATCGTGCCTGCCAACACCTATATAGCCACAGTGCTTGCCGTAAGCGACGCCGGGCTGCGCCCCGTGCTTGTCGAGCCTGAGGCGTCGACCTCCAACCTCGATCCGGCGCGTGTGGAAGAGGCTGTCACACCGCGCACCCGCGCCATCATGACGGTGCATCTCTATGGCAAAGTGAGCTGGAACGCGACAATGGCCGACGTGGCGCGCCGTCATGGCCTGAAAGTTATCGAAGACAACGCCCAGGCCATAGGGGCGCACTCTGACACCCCCGGTCTTTACGGCCACACAGTGACCGGAGCGTTGGGCGATGCGGCCGGCTTCAGCTTTTATCCCACAAAAAATATAGGGGCCATAGGCGATGCCGGAGCCGTGACCACCCACGACGCCCGGCTTGCCCGAACCGTCAGAGCGCTTGCCAATTATGGCGCCGACCGCCGTTACCACAACATATATCAGGGCTATAACTGCCGCCTCGATCCGGTTCAGGCGGCAGTGCTGTCATGCAAACTCCCTTTTACAGATCAGGAAAACGATCTGCGCCGCCGTCTTGCCTCGGTCTATTGCGCCGGGATAATGAATCCGAAAATATCGTTGCCCCGCCTCACCGCCGACCATGTGTTCCACCAGTTCGTTGTGCATGTGGCCGACCGCGAGGCCTTCACCGGTTATCTCGATGACAACGGCATAGGGTGGGACATTCACTATGCCGTGCCGCCTCATCTGCAGCCGTGCTATGCCGCCACACTCGGAAAGGAATATGCCGGGAGGCTTCCGGTCACCGAGAGTCTGGCCTCGTCGTGTGTCAGTCTACCCATAAGCCGTTGCATCTCAGAAGACGATGCCCGCGAGATAGCCGCCATAATCAACCGGTTTTAAGAATATTTAACTCATTTGCCTGACACCCGGTCAATTCCGGCGTGCTCTGCCGATTTTGGCATATGAAAAGAAATCGTTAACTTTGCACCAGAATCCGATGGCATTTTTTCAAGGTACAGGTTTTAGGACAGCAATACTGACTCTATAAACTACATGTAAATTTGGAAAAGCGGAGCAAGCCACCCGCCGGGAGGCGTGTAGAGCGGCTTTGGTCATTCCGGATTAGATGAATGTAAGTAAGATATAATCTCTACACTTGAAGTTGTCGGCTTTATAGTCGCAACGTTTTAGAATCACAAATCGTGCCTTTTGGCTTTAATCCATGGTTACCTGTGAAGGAAACAATGGATTTTTTTGTGCCCCGCCACGGAAGCTGTCCGCGACAATGGCTTTTGCCAGGTCAAACATTTTGCCTACTTTTGTTATTATAATACAGCTCAGGTTCTGTAATTTCCACTCCATCAGCCCTGCGGCTGACTAAAAAATGAGGTGAAAACTTTAAATGAATGCGAAATATTATAACGACAGCCTGCTGACTATCTATCAGCAGAGTTTCAGAAACAACTGGGATTTGCCCGCGCTCACCGAATATGGTTCCGACGAAGTGTTAAGCTACGGCGAAATGGCCCGCAGGATAGCCCGGTTCCACCTGTTTTTCAGCCAGATCGGACTTAAAAAAGGTGATAAGGTGGCGCTTATAGGCAAAAACTCGGCAACATGGGTCATGTGTTTCATGGCAACCATAACTTACGGGGCCACCATTGTGCCGATACTTTCCGATTTCAACGCCCGCGATGCCCAGCACATAATAAACCATTCCGGAGCCGGGGTGCTCTTTGTGTCGCAGCAGATATGGGAGACATACGATTTCGAGCAGATGCCGGCTCTGAAGGCTGTCATATCGCTTGAGACGCGCCAGGTGCTGGCCGAACGCAACGAGCAGGGCAAGCAGCCCGTAGAGCGAATAATCCGCAATCTCTCACGCCGTTTCCGTTCGCTTTACAAGGCAGGGTTCAACCCCTCCGACGTGGTTTATCCCGATGTAGACAAAGAAGATGTTGCCGTTATCAACTACACCTCAGGCACAACCGGATTCTCAAAGGGTGTGATGCTGACATTCGACAACCTTTGTGGAAACGTGATGTTCGGCATCCGTTCGAGGCTTCACTACGAGGGGTCGAGGGCGCTTTCATTTCTGCCTCTGGCCCACGCCTACGGCTGTGCCTTCGACATGCTTGTGCCCCTTGCCGTGGGCACCTTCATAACCCTTTTCGGCAAGACACCAACACCGAGGCTTCTGCTCGGAGCCATGGCCAAGGTCAGGCCCAATCTGGTGATATGCGTGCCTCTGATTCTTGAGAAAATCTACCGCAAGCAGATCGTGCCCATGATCACCCGCCGTGCCATGCGCTGGGCGCTCGCCGTGCCGCTGATCGACGGAGCCATCTACGCCAAGATCCGCAACCGCCTTGTCGAAGCCTTCGGCGGAGCTTTCGAGGAAGTCATAATCGGCGGCGCGCCGCTCAACGGCGAGGTAGAGGCATTTCTCCACAAGATAAAATTCCCCTTCACCGTGGGCTACGGCATGACCGAATGCGGCCCGTTGATAAGCTACACCCCATGGCGCGAGTTTGTGCCGTCATCGTGCGGGCGCACTCTTCCGAACATGGAGTCGAAAATCATAAGCGACGACCCGGAGCGCATTCCGGGCGAGATCTGTGTGCGCGGCCAGAACCGCATGAAAGGATATTACAGAAATCCAGGCATAACAGCCGAGGTGATCGACAGCGATGGATGGCTCCACACCGGCGACATGGGAACCCGCTCGGCCGACGGCACTCTGTTTATAAAAGGGCGCTACAAGACCATGATTCTGAGTGCGTCAGGGCAGAATATCTATCCCGAGGAGATCGAGGCCAAACTCAACAACATGCCCTATGTGGGCGAGAGCCTTATTGTGGAGCGTGGCAAAGGGCTGACTGCACTCGTCTATCCCGACTATGAGCGCATGGATGCCGACCATGTTGATATGGCGGCTCTGCACGCCATAATGGAGCAGAACCGCACTGATCTCAACAGCCTGGTGGCGCCATACGAAAAGGTTGACCACATTCAGCTTGTGCCTCACGAATTCGAGAAAACACCCAAAAAATCGATAAAACGCTATCTCTATTCCTGAGACAGCCGGCGTTACATCACACAGCAAGGCCCTGAGTCAAAAAGAGAAATTATTGACGCAGGGCCTTGCTTTATGTTCTTATGGCGGGGTGTTATCAGTTTCTCGGGCCGAAACGGTTGTCGAACGGTTCAGACTCCTTGCAGCACCACACAATCCATATAATCTGGCCTACAAGCGGAATCAGGTTGATGAAGAACCAGCCCCCGCCTTTGCCTATGTCGTGCATGCGTCGCCAGCTGACTGCCAGAGTGGGCACAAGCAGAGCCAGGTTTATAAGATAATAGATAACCAGGCCGACTGTGCCGAGATGACCCAGCCACATGGTCACGGCGCTCACGATAAACGTAAACAGATACCACCACCAGTATTCGGCGCGTGTGGCTCTGCCGCTGAATGTTGCATACTTGTTGATACAGATCTGGATCGCATCGCCGAATCCTATGTAAGGTGCCGGCGGAGGAGTGGGGCGCCCGAATCCGGACTGACCCTGCTGCTGGAAGTTGTTCATACGCTTAAATTTTTTGTTGTTTCCGGCGTGATGACACGCCTTGATGGCTTAGGCTCTTTACGAGCTTTCACAAATTTACACAGTTTTGAAGAAACAGCAAATATATCAGCGCAAAAATTTAGCCGCTGTGAAAAATAGCCCGAACGACAGGCCGGCGTTCCAGTTGTTGCGCGGATAGCTCAGATAATTCACATATCCGCACACCGACGCGAACGGCAGGTTATAGACCACATCGAGCTCACCCACGAATTCCGGATCGGAAAACCAGTCGCCCTGACTCACCCCAATTCCGTTATCGGCCATCCGGAACTTTCTGAAGGGGAGAAACATATGGGCCGACAGCCTGACCTGTGCCCTTGAGAAAGGCCTCCAGATAGGGGTAATTCCGGCTGTGACATACGAGTTTGCATGGAATGCCTTGTTGAACACATCCTCAAGCGCGGCGGTCGGGGTGAAAGCCGGAGCATTGACAACGGTGGCATAATAGGTGTCGAGCAGCTTCCGGTTTGACACAAGCAGGTTAACCGACGTTCCGAGCGAGAACCGGTTGCCGAACGGGTAATATTTCTCGGCGTTGACCTCGGCCTGAAACCAGTGCTGCTCCCTGTCGGTCTCCACGCGGTTGTGTTCCCTGTCGTGGAATGTATGCGTGTAGTTGCCCGCTGTCTGTATGGCGGTTACTTTCAGCAGGCCGCCCGAGGCCGGATAATTCATATTGTCGAGGGTGTTGAATTCGAGCCGCCCCATGGCCTGACCCAGATTCATGGCCGTGGTCTCTTTGCCGGTCTCCGTAAAGTTGGCCGCGTCGTTGGCATAGAACCGGTTGTGAAACTGGCCGCCGCCCACGCCTACCATGGCCTTTCCCCTGCGGCCCACGGCCCACGAATAGCTCAGGCGTCCGAACCCTTCGCGCCTTGATATGAACGCGGGCGAATTGTCCTCATAAAAAAGCTTGTCGCTTTCATAATATCTCTGGCGCGATGCCACCGCCGTGACCTCCAGCGCCGACGGGAGCGATTTTCCCAGATAGACCTTGCCTGAGGCCTGTGCCGCCATGTAGCTCTGTCCCACCCAGCCCATTATTTCGGTCGACCATGAGCCATACGACATGCTGGCATAGCTTGCCGACACAAATATCATAGAGTTTATCGACGATGTGAGATAGCCTCCGGCACCAAGGGCGAAATTGTTTTTTGGCGTTGCCTCGAGATCGAGCGAGAACAGTCCGGTCGAGTCGTTGTAGTGGGCCTGCGGAAACAGATTCCGCAGCTTGCCGGGCGACAGCGCCCTGTAATAGGCCATGCGGGCATGCTCTATGCCGAAGGTGTCGCTTTTCGTGTTCTCGAAAAGATGGGTCAGATAAGTGTTCTGTCCGGGTGTTCCGCCGCTCACGCTCACCGAATCGAATCTCACATAGGGGGTTGTCGACTTGAACACATCCCTGCGCAGCCGGCGGGTGGGAGCCGGTTCGCGGCTTGTCACACGTCCTTTTATCGAATCCATCATCTCCATGGCCCGCTTGTAGCCGATGGCATATATCTCTCGCGCTTTGCCGAAGTCAAGAAGCGAGAACTGGCTCACGTCGATATGCACCCTGATCCCTTCGTCGGCGGGCAGGTCATAGTCGTTGTTCTGTATTATCATGTTCTCCAGCTGCGCCACGATGCCGTTCGACTGCGGGGCGTTCTCCGAGTGTACATCCACACCTATCATTATGTCGGGGGCGAAATCCTCGCGCATCACATCGACCGGGAAATTGTCGTAGATTCCTCCGTCATACACGTCGACGCCGTTCATTTTTATCGGCTGGAAAACTGCCGGAAAGCTCATCGAGGCCCTTATGGCGTCAGACAGCATTCCCGATCGGCACACAATCTTGTGTTTGTGCACCACATCTGATGTCACACACCTGAAGGGCACGAACAGCCTGTCGAAATCGCCTCCGCACTGGGCCGTATAGGCCGCGAACAGATCCATGAATGCGAAATTCATAGGCAGCGGCGAGATCAGCGACGATGGGAGAAGGTCGGCGTTGGCCAGAGAGTCCTTATGGTTAAGGTTTATGTTCAGATGCGCGAAAGCGGGTGTGCGCGGCTGATCAAGGAAATAATATGTCAGGTTAGGGTCAATCTGGCCTGTCGACCACATGGCAAACCCTTTCGACAGAATCAGATCCATCATTTCCTGAGGGGTATATCCCGAGGCATAGAGGCCGCCCACGATAGCGCCCATCGAAGTGCCGGCCACATAATCTATCGGTATGTCGTTGTCTTCCAGTGCCTGTATCACGCCGATATGCGCTATCCCCTTGGCTCCACCTCCGCTCAGAACCAGACCCACCGACTGCGATGTCGGATAATCTACTGTGCCTATGCCGGCCGGTGTCACGGAGTCGGCCACGGCCACATTGCTGTAGGTGGCCGCCGATGCCGTGACACATATCATAAACGAAGCCAGCGCAACAAGCGCGCTTGCCAAAACTCTTCTCGCTTTCATTCCCATAAACAGATAGTCACCCATAATAACACCCTCGTTTGCGCCGTAGTTCAAATCAACGGCCTCACAACCTGCAAAAATACACAAAAATAATGTAACTCTTCAGGCTTCGGCGGGTGATCTCGCTTTGTGTCAGCTATATATTTGACAGTCAGACTGCTGCCGGGATCTGGCTTTCTGGCCGTGGTCAGGAGGCATATGAATGGAGGCCGGTCATGAAATAGTTTACTCCGAAATAGGTTATGACAACAGCCAGAAAAGCCGCGAACAGATAGATGTGCATAGTGGCCGGGCGTCTCAGACGTCGGAACGTGTCGGTGTGAATCGCTGTGGCATAGACAATAAACGTTATCAGCGCCCAGGTTTCTTTCGGATCCCAGCCCCAGTATCGGCCCCACGACTGGTTGGCCCATATGGCTCCGGTAAAGATTCCGGCCCCGAGCAGAAACACTGCCGGATAGAGCAGTAGCAGGGAAACGTCGGCCAGACGTTTCACCGCCTCGCCACTGCGGCTCACCGCCAGTGCCGCCACCGAGTTGAGCGCCATTATTGCGAACAGCGCGTAGGCCGTCATGACAAGCATTACATGTATCGACAGCAGCGGCGACGACAGCACCGGCATAAGCGGCGACACTGCCGGATTGCTTTCACCCATCGACGCAACAGCCAGAGCCAGTCCGCTCACTGTCAGTCCGCCGGGAAACATTACCGGAAGGCGTCTTCCGAGCCATAGCGATAGAACAAGCGCTGCCAGGGCCATGGCACACATGGTTTCATGTCCGTTTGTCAGCGGCAGATGGCCGGCGGCGATTGCGCGCAGTGTCATCATTGCGGCCAGATAGAGCGTTATCATACCGGTCAGAACTGTTATGACTGCTCTTGCTCGGCGGATATTCCTGCCGCATCTTTTCCTCGCTGCTCCGGCGCAGAAAAGCGCGAATGCCGCCAGCCCTGCCGCCAGTGCCGTTACAGCGGCTCTCCCCGGTGAGTTCAGCCGGTTGTAGGCCAGTTCGGCCCTGAATCTCGAAGGCGACGGCAGGTTCTCTCTTCCCGCTGCCGATTCCTGAAAAGCTTTTATCCTGTCCAGAGCTTCGTTGGCCCGGTTGAATTGTCCGTGGGCTATGTCGCGCGCCACAGCCTGGGTTATGCCGGCTATGAAACGCCGGTTGTCGGCCCCCATCTCCGCCGGAAATCTTTCAGCCCACGACATCCATCCGGTTTTTCCCCCCTCCTCCCTGTATGGGAACATCCGGAACACATTTCCGGTGCATACCTGTGAAATCAGCGCCACCTTTTCGTCGGCCTCGAGCAGATCGCGGTCGGCGATATATTCCTCTGCGAGATACCGTCCCCCGCGGTAGAAATCCTGCAGAGCCACATACCGGCTCTCTGTGCCGAGCAGCCGCTTAACCTTATCCCCCTTTATCTTTATCATGGGCTCGCGCTTCCAGTCGTCGTAATAGAACAGCCACCCCGTCAGCACCTGGTCGGCCGTCAGGCCGCGGTAACTCTCTTTGCCATAGATCTTCAGGCAGAATTCACGGGCAAGAGTGTTGACAGGTGCCACGCGCCCGTTCCACATCACATAGAGTTGTCCGAAATTTCTGGCCAGAGGGCGCTGAAGGGTCTTTGGCATATCATTGGATATGTTTTCAGCGCCGCACATCTCTGCCGGAACAGCTATCAATGCCGCTGTGGCAGTTGCTCTGACAAGCGCCCTGAAACGGCTCTTGCGCGAAAAGAAAAACGCGGTCATCGCAATCATCATAAGCGCATAGCCGCAATAGGTTATCCCTGTTCCCCATGGGTCATGGCTCACGGTAAGTGTCGACGTGCCGTTCCCGATCCCTGTCTGATAGAACCTGTATCCGTCAACTGTCAGAATCCGGTTCATCGCCACTGTTCTGATCTCATCGGTTCCGTTTCTGCTTATCTTCACCTCGCTCACATAATCCATTGCCGACGATGTGCCCGGATGATACTTCACCTCGCTGCTTATCAAGCCTATGCTGAACGGCATTCTGACCCGGTTTCCCTCCCTGTCAGTGAAACAGCCGGTTGCAGCCTCACCTTCGGCCAGCCTCACGCTCCCTTCTTCTGCAGTGAGATAGCTCACACCGGCACCGGCCAGTATAACCGCAAGCGCCGAGTGCAGCGCGAACGCCGACCACGGCATCCTCCTTCGTCTGCGCACAACGGCCCACATTCCGGCAACGGCCGTGCCGCACCAAAGCGCCACAGTCACAGGCGAGTGATACACATATTTCATGGCGGCGGCACTGCCGCATATCTTTTCAGTCACGGTGGCCCCGGCAAGGGCCACCGTGATTATGAAAAGCATATAAAAAGCCGTTTTTCCCGTCATATCGCGTCGACAAATGTAACTATAGCGTCGCGGTCGGCCTTGGGCAGGTTGCGGAACCGTTCCACGGTTTTATAGGCATCGCTGTTGGGCGAGTAGCCGTGCCACATTATAGCCTCCATGGCGGTGCGTGCCCGGCAGTCGTGCAGTCTGTCGGCTCCGTCAGATCCGGTTATGCGCTGATGCAGTCCGCGCCCCCAGAGCGGGGTGGTGCGGCACCATCCGGTGCGGATGTCGTTGGCCATGTGGAGCTTGTGCTGCACCATGTCGGTATAGGGCCAGATGGTCTGGTTGGGATAACGGGGAAGTTCGTCGCCTTTGAAAAACTTCGCAGGGTCTTTTATGCGGTCTTCACCCGTTTTCCACGACGGACGGTGGCAATAGGCGCAACCTATCTCTTCGAATTTTTCTTTGCCGCGGGCAACATCCGGATTGTCGATGTCGCGCACTGCGGGCACTGCAAGGCCGCGGTGCCACACCATCAGGTCGGTATATTCGTCGTCGCTCACCTCCACAGGCAGGTTCTTCGAGTTCAAGTAGGCCAGGATGCGGCTTTCCATATCGCCCTCCCACCATTCGGCATATTCATGGTCAGGGTCGATTTTCGATATATACTCGTCGAATCCGGCCTGCACCTCCGGATCTTTCGCCGAATATCTGGCCCATGTGCCGGCTCCGTCGAGATAATGGTAGCGGCGGTCGCTGCGGGTGGCGTTGGTTATGTTCCAGAATGCGTTGGCGCCTGCCGCGTCCTGCAGAGGGCCGCGTGAAAGGGCATAGGTGAAGCGCCGGGCATAGCCTGTGCCGTCGCCCTGGAGGGTGTTGGCATACTGGCTAACCCATTGGCCGTTGGCATAGAAGGCGGCGTTCAGGCCGTTAGGCATATATCCGTCGGCCTCCTCGAGGCGATACTGTGCCAGAAGATCGCTGTCGTCGATGGCGTCGAGCAGCCCCGTGCCGTAGATGCCTATGGTGCTTTCAAGTCTTACCTCATACGATTCAGGAAGCTCGAATCCCTGGTTCACCACATAGATGGCGTCCTCAGGCATGTTTACCTCCGGATAGATCAGCGAATAGGTCTCGCCGTCGGGGAAGGTGTTGTTCCATCCGTCGGTGGCTTCGAGCCACTTTACGGTGATCTTTTTCTCGTCGACAGGTGCCTTGAACGGCGCCACTGCGTGAAGCTGAGGCATCCCGGCAAGCCACGACACATATGCCTCAGTGTCGGGGTTATAGACCACCAGCAGGGTGCCGTTGCCTATCTCGTCGCTGTTATAGGTGCCGGCCTCCACACGTTTGCCGTGGCTGTAGGCCGGATGGCAGTGCACACACGATGTGCGGATATAGACCGGGCCAAGGCCGCTTCTCACTCCGCTTGTGTTGTTCATGAACGGTTTCTCAAACAGCGATTCACCGTTTTTGAACTGCTGGTAGAACCCCTCCGACTCTACCACAGGCGTGGGCTGCTCCAAAGCGTTGGCGGTGGTGAGAAACGATGTGCCGAGCTCACCTCCGGCATAATACCACTCCGGCTTGTCATTTACCTCAGGCAAAGGCTCGTCGGTTATTTTCTCGTTGTCATCACATGCAGTAACGCCAGGCAGCACTGTTCCTGCTGCCATGGCGTAAAGAAAGAATAATCTGAATTTCTGTTTCATCAGTCGTTCGATAATTGATCGTAAACTTTATTGAGAGTCCTGACCAGATCGACTCCGGTCACCTTCACGGCATTGGTGGCGGCCTGTGAGGTGGCGTTCTCCCTGAACGGTTCCGGAATGGCGGCTATCGCCGTTATCGAGTTTTCGATAGCCTCTTTCACTTCGGTGTCAAGCGCCGGATTAACCGATCTGATGTAGTCGGAGATCGAGGCGTCACCATCGACCGCACCGAAATATGAGTTGCTTATCGACCTGATGTTGTCCTGGAAGTCCTCGATCGAGTTCAGGCTGTAGGGCGATTCGATATAGTTGCGGTCAGAAAGCGACGAACCCTGGTTGGGACGTCCGATCTTGGTGTTTCCCACCTCGTCGGCAATGTCGATGCAACCCTGGATAATCTCTTCGGCAACCTCCTGATAGGTTTTGTAGATCGAGCCGGGTTTGCCCGCGTTTATCATCATCTCGCCGAAGTTCTTGTCTTTGTCGAGGTCGGCTTCTTCGAGTATTTCCTGCTTTTCGGCCGACACATTCTCTGTGCCTGCCCAGCATGCCTCCAGACACACACACTGGTTTCTGAGGTCTTCGGCCACCATAAGCAGATATTTGATCTCTTCAGGTGTGTAGTCGGGCGTGTGGGTGAGCGATGTCTGACCGTCGGCCGACAGCTCGAAAAGCATATATTCTATCGAATGGAAACCCAGCAGGCCGTAACCGAAGTTGTTTTCAAGGCTGTAGTCGGCGCCTTTGCGTATCTCGTCGAGAAGTTTGTCCATCGAACCCTTGTCAAGAGGCCATGAGTCGATGTGGGGGTCGATGTTATAGTCTCCGGCCGGGCCGAAAAGAAACGCCTCTGAAAGCTCCCAGTTGCGGCGCGATTCCTTCCACACGTCGGCTGCCGCTTTTATGTCGGCTTCGGCCAGGGTGCCGGCTGTGTGCTTTTCGCTGATGGTCTCGCAGAGGTCATAAAGCTCGATGGCCGCGTCGGCCATACCCTTGTAGGTGGGAAGCACCGTGTGGTTCACATAATCGTTTGCCGCCAGGGCCAGCATCTGCTCTTTTTCTGAAACTGCCGAGCCGTTGCCCGGCTCGTCTTTCTCTTCGCTGCACGAGGTCATTGCCATTGCCGCCGGCAGAGCCGCCAGCAGAAAACATGAAGTAATTCTGTTCATTTGATCGGTTTGTTATTATGATAAATCGGTTGAGTCTTGCTTACATGAACCATCCTGAATAAGCAACCCCCAGCGAGATGCTCGGTTCTTTGTTATACTGGCTTCCGGGAAGGCCTATCGCATATTCTCCCTTCACAACGATGTCGCGGATAGGGTAGTAGTTCACACCGACTGCCACCCTCTGGCGTCCGCACCAGTCGGCCTTCTGGTCACCTCCGTCCATCTTCCACATCGAATCGTAGAAATCATAACGGCCGAACAGATAGAGCTTCTGTCGCGATGCCGTGAGGGTGCGGCTGAGGCCGAAAAAGTTATATCCCGCTTCAATTCCGGTTGCGATCACATCAGATGCCACAGTCTGGCGTTTCGACGGCGATTTGTTGGTCATCGACATGTTGAACGATGAGATGTGGTGGGCGTCCGACAGATGGCCGTAGTCGAAATGCCCGCGGGCAACCACGTTGTAGTTGTCATAGCAGAAGTCGAATGTGCCTATGCTCACGGTTCCCCTCACTCCGTCGTTTTTGGGGTTCGATGTCGGAGCCATGGTGTTGCGGAAACTGTTGCCCACATATCCGGCCAAAGAGAGCCGCAGCCCTTTGACCGATGTGTTGTCGATTCGGGCCGCACCGGCATATGTGTTCGCTATCTTGAACTCATAAGGCGATGCCGAGCCATCGTGAATCCATCCCTGGTTGCCGAAGCGCTCGCTGTCGAGACCGGGCAGAAACATCACCTCATAGCGCCATGCCCCGGCACGTCCCCACACGCTCAGGCCTATCTCATGCCATGTGCAGGGCATCAGGGTGTTCTCTCCCTCGGGGCGGTAGACTCCGAAAAACTCGGTGGGCATATGGTGGGCGTTGGTCTGTCCCACAGGCACCACCATCATTCCCGCCCTCACATTGAGCTGGGGCATAAACGATTTCTGGATCCAGAACTGCTCAAGGGCAACCTCTCCCCCCCTCTCTATCTCGTTTTCATACTCTCCCCCCTCCTCGTTCTCGAACTCTATGGCGCTCTCGGTGCCTCCGTGTTCAAACTCTATCTCCGTGCCCATCGACCAGCCTTTGCCGAAGTCATAGCCTAAATAGATCACCACGTGGGGCAGGTCGAAGCGTCCGTTGCCACCCTTGGTGTAGTCTTCCGGCCGGATATAACGCAGATAGCTGTCGTTATAGAAGTTACGGGTCATCACCGCCTCGCCGTAGCCACCTATGCTCAGACGGCGTTTTTTTGTAACCTCCACAGAATCGCGGTCATACGGGTGGGCTGCCCCCGGAAACGCTGTCACCGCAGCCAGTGCCACGGCGATAATGGCCCCGCTCTTTCTGATGCTGCACTTTTCCACTGCTCTCATAAGTTTGTTGAAACTGTTCATATACCTCGTTTTGAAATGACGGTGCAAAATTACAACCGCCTGCCTCGCCTTTCAATCCCTAAAAGTCGGTAAATTTTAATCAGTGAAAGCATATCGTTCACCCGCCCCGATACCCAGAAATAGTGATACCGCACCTTACCCGTCACGCCGGTGTCATGATAAATTTAACCGCCGACTGTATTGTCTAATCCGGAAATATTTCCGTATATTTGCATTGTCATAAACAGTATTACCAAAACTAACAATTATATTTCTTGAACTATGTCAAAAGTAACAGTTGTAGGCGCCGGCAATGTAGGCGCAACCACCGCTAATGTGCTCGTAACCACTCAGGTGGCCGACGAGGTTGTTCTCATCGACATCAAAGAGGGCGTTTCTGAAGGAAAAGCCATGGATATCATGCAGACCGCCAATATCCTCGGCCTGCAGTCGCGTCTGGTAGGTGTTACCAACGACTACGCAAAGACAGCCAACTCCGATGTAGTGGTAATCACCTCAGGTGTGCCCCGCAAACCGGGCATGACTCGCGAGGAGCTCATCGGTGTTAACGCCGGCATCGTTAAGTCGGTAACTGAAAACGTGCTCAAACACTCTCCCAATGCCGTTATCATCTGTGTGGCCAACCCCATGGACACCATGACCTATCTGATCCACAAAATCTCGGGTCTTCCCAAAAACCGCATCATCGGCATGGGCGGCGCACTCGACAGCGCCCGTTTCAAATACTTCCTCAGCGTTGCCCTCGGCGCTAACGCAACCGAAGTTGAAGGCATCGTTATCGGCGGTCACGGCGACACAACCATGATCCCCCTCACACGTTTCGCCGCTTACCGTGGTGTTCCCGCTTCTGAATTCATCCCTGCCGACCAGCTCCAGAAGGTAGCTGCCGACACAATGGTTGGCGGTGCTACACTCACCAAGCTCCTCGGCACTTCGGCATGGTATGCTCCCGGTGCAGCTTCGGCTCAGATGGTAGCTGCCGTTCTCGGCGACCAGAAGCGTCTTATCTCTTGCTCGGCCCTGCTTGAAGGCGAATATGGCGAAAGCGATCTCTGCATCGGTGTGCCTGCCATCATCGGCCGTAACGGTATCGAGAAAATCGTTGAATTCGACCTCAACGAAGAAGAGAAAGCCCTCTTCCACAAGAGTGCCGAAGCCGTTCACAAGACAAACGAAGCCCTCAAGGGTGCTCTCTGATTCCGTACAGGCAATCTGAAATTAATCAGCGGAGGTGTAGTGGAGAACCTTTTCCACCCCACCTCCGTTTTTGTCTATGACATGGTGGCCGAAGCCAGCGGGCTTCAGCCTTGATTAAAACGCTGATAAAACAATTGAAAAAGTTATGAAAATATTCTGTTCAGTTCCTCTGGCACTTACCCTGACTCTCGGTTTCGCCCTCTTTACGTCGTGTGGCTCGAAAGCCGCCGTAAAGGAGGAGGCCGCACAGCTTGCCGACGCACAGGCGGCCGAGCAAGCCTCGGCCGAGGCCGCAGCCGACGAGGCCGCTCAGGTCAACGGAAATGCCGTAATCGTGCTCAAGCCGGGCGAATCACTCCCCGCATCGTCAGGAAAACTGATGGTGGTCGATTTTAACGCCACATGGTGTGGCCCGTGCCGCAAATTCGAGCCGGTCTACAAAGCTGTCGCCGAGAAAAACGCAGGGAAGGCAACCTTCTACAGCGTCGATGTCGACCGCCATCCGGCTCTTGCCGCCCGTTATCGTGTGCAGGGCATACCGATGATTCTGTTTATCTCCCCCGACGGCAGTCTGTCGGCTGTGTCAGGCTATCACGACGAAGCATCCTTCTCGGCAATAGTCGACTCTGTGATGCAATAAGAAAATCTGGTCGGGAGAACCGTAATATTGGTAAGGGGCTATCGGAAAGGATTTTGTAACTTTGCACCAGTTAAGTTACAGAATTTCCGATGAAAAAAATATTTTACCGTTTTCTGTCCCGGGCCGTGGCGCCACACATGGTGGCTGCCATGGCCTTTGTGTCTGTTTCGTTCGGTGTCGGTGCTGCAGGCAAGAGCGTTGCCGATTCCATCCATCCGCTTCAGGAGGTAGTGGTAACGGGCTCAAACACCCCTGTCAGCGCCCGGCTCATGCCATATACCGTGTCGGTTATCTCGAATAAGGAACTCGCCGCTACTGGTCAGACCCAGCTGCTTGCCGCCATATCGGGGCAGGTGCCGAGCCTGTTTGTGACTCAGCGCGGCGTTTACGGCTTCGGTGTGAGCAATGGCGGATCAGGGCATATCAAGATTCGCGGAGTGGGAGGCGACCGCGCCAGCGCGGTGCTGATGATGCTCGACGGCCAGCCGCAGTTTGCCGGAATCTATTCACATCATGTGGCCGATTTCTACGACAAGGAATATGTTGAGCGTGTTGAGGTGCTGCGCGGCCCCTCGTCGGTGCTTTACGGCTCCAACGCCATGGCCGGCACAATCAATGTCATAACACGCAACGCGCAGTCTGAAGGGTTCCGGGCAACGCTGACCTCGCAATACGGCTCCTACAACACCTGGCTGTCGTCTCTCACCGCCACCGCGCGTTACTCTCGATTCTCGTCGCTTGTGTCGTTGTCGCACGACCGCACCGACGGCAATGTGCGCCATCTTGATTTCAACCAGTGGAGCGGTTATGCCAAGGCCGCATATGAGTTCAGCGACAACTGGAAAGCCTATGCCGATTATTCGCTTATGAACTTCAAAGGTAACGACCCGGTATATCCCCGTCTTTCCGACCCCTCTTCCAACCTGATATATCATCAGAATGTTACACGTGGCGAGGCCTCCGTGGCGGTTACCGACAATTACGGCCCGGTAAACGGCACAGCGCGCCTGTATTACAGCTACGGAAACCATTTTGTCGATGATCCGCGCCACTTCCACAGCCTTGACGACCGCCTTGGAGCGTTGCTCTATCAGAATTTCTCCCCGTGGAGAGGCAGTGCGGCCACTGTCGGATTCGATTTCGACACATATTCGGGCGAAATCCCCGTTTCAGGCGGCACCCAGCATAAGCCCGGATCGATGACTACCATCGCGCGCCGGCGCATCACGGAATATTCCCCCTATCTCACACTGTCGCAGGCCTTCGCCCGCAGGCTGCTCACGGTCAGCGCCGGCTTGCGCATGGCCAACAGCGACATGTTCGGCACACAGTGGGTGCCTCAGGGAGGGGTGGCGTTCAGCTTTCCGAAGGGGTTCAATGCCAAGGCTTCGGCCGCCATGGGCTACCGCAACCCCTCGTTCCGCGAGCTGTATCTCTACCGCATGGCCAACCCTGACCTGAAACCTGAGCGTATGTGGAATTATGAGATCTCGGCCGGTAAAGATTTCGGGGGACGGCTGCGGTTAGATCTCACCGGCTACATCAGCCGTGGCGACAACATGATACAGCAGGCCATGGTCGAAGGTACAGGACTGAAAAACCTCAACACCGGAACTTTCACAAACAAAGGTGTCGAGCTGTCGGCGAAAAGCCATGTAGGCCGCAGGCTCATGCTCAGTGCCTCTTACAGTTTTCTGCACACTTCGCTCCACAATCTCACAGGCGCTCCGCGTAACCAGTATTACATCGGGGCCGACTGGCAGGCTGTCGGCTGGCTGAATATATGCGCCGATCTCAAAGGGGTGGAAGGGCTATATGTTGCCGACGACATTGCGCGCCAGAGCTATGCGTTGCTCAACATCAAGGCCACCGCCGATGTGTGCCGCTGCCTGTCGCTGTTCGTGCGGCTCGAAAACATAACCGACGCCCGTTATGAGATAAACCGCGGTTATGTGATGCCAGGATTTACCGCCATGGGCGGATTCCGGCTCAGATTAGGCAAATAATTTGTTTAATTCAACATAAGTTAGCTAACCTTCATGAAAAAAACAGTTTTCACTCTTGGATGCGCGGCTATGCTGGCGCTATCGTCATGCGGCGGTGCTAAAGCCGGCTCACAGGCCGCCGACACTGAAACTGCCGACTCGGCTGTTTCAAAAGTCTATCTCATCAAGGATATCACTCCCGAGAATCTGGTGAGAATCTACGAAGCCCTTGGAAAGAAGGCCGACGGCGCGAACGTAGCGGTTAAAATCTCGACCGGTGAATCGGCAAAATCGAACCAGCTCGACACTGCCCTTATCAAGCCTCTGGTGCAGCTGGTCAACGGCACTATCGTGGAATGCAACACTGCCTATGAGGGCAACCGCAACACAACTGAGAAGCACCTCAAAACAGCTGCCGACCATGGTTATACAGCCATCGCCAAAGTCGATATAATGGACGCCGACGGCGACACTCTGCTTCCCGTTTCCAACGGCAGGCATCTCGAGCACGACATTGTGGGCCGCCATTACACCGACTATGACTTCACTGTTGTGCTGTCTCACTTCAAGGGGCATGCCATGGGTGGTTTCGGCGGCGCTCTGAAAAATATCTCGATAGGCATAGCCTCGTCTGACGGAAAGGCCTATATCCATTCGGCCGGAAAATGCAGCGATGCCGCCGAGATATGGAAAAACATAGCCGAGCAGGACGATTTTCTGGAGTCTATGGGCGAGGCCTGCCAGGCGGTCATAAACCATGCCGGGGGCAACATCCTTTACATCAATGTGGCCAACAACCTCTCGGTTGACTGCGACTGTGACGGTGATCCCGACGCTCCGCAGATGGGCGATATAGGCATTCTCGCCTCGCTTGATCCAGTTGCCCTCGACCGCGCCTGTGTCGACCTGGTGTTCAATTCCGACGACCCCGGAAAAGAGCACCTTATCGAGCGCATAAACTCGCGTCACGGCACCCATTTGCTCGATTACAGCGAGCAGCTCGGTCTCGGCTCGCAGACCTACGAGCTGATCACACTCGAATGATTCCGGCTCTGAAACCGATTCAGTAAAAACGGTGCAAGGCCATGTGTCAGAATTAAATGTCTTGACACATGGCCTTGTTTCATGCAGGTATATAAGATGCTCGTCCGTTATTTGAAAAATCCGTTGTCCTCACGCTCTATATCCTGTGTCGGAAGAGCCGAGGCCGCCGAGATGTCGGCAGGAAGCCACACGGCCATGTCACCCTCTCCGCGGTGTGCCCAGGCATAATACGGAATCAGGGTGAGGGTATGCGCCGTTGCCGTCAGTGTGCCGTCAGGGGCATATCCGAGCGACTGCACCCGGGTGGTGATTCTGTCGATTCCTCCGAGGGTTGACGTGTCGTGAGTCACCTCGAACTCGGGTTTCCTGTTCAGCAGCGTGGTGTGGATGTTGAAACCGTTGTCGGGCCACTCGGCGCAATACACTATAGGGCCACGCTCCACGGCTATGCGCCCGCGGTCGGCAGCCACCTTGTCGCTGGCTCTGACTGTGCGCACAGGCATGTCGAACTCAACCTCCACAACATCTCCTTTGCGCCATCTGCGGTCAACCCTCAGATAGCCCGACTGCAATTCGCCGATAACCTCGTCGCCGTTAACTCTGACCGTATATCCCGGTGCCAGACTGTCGGCATAGGCATACAGGCCGCCGGGCACAGGCTCGTTTCTTACCCATCCCGGAATGCGTATGTTCATGGCCATGTCGGCGTTGCCCCGATCCACCCGAAGGCGTATGCTGCCGTTCCACGGATAATCAGTCTCCTGGCTTATCGAGAGCTTCTTTCCGCCAACCTCCAGGTCGGCTTTGTTGGGCATGTAGAGATTCACATAAAGCTCACGGTCTCTGACCGCGTAGAGATAGCCGGGAAGCGATGGAATGAAACGGCTGATGTTGCTCGGGCAGCAGGCGCATCCGAACCATGGCTTGCGGCTGTAGTTGCCCGCCGATTCAAGCGGATTGGGATAGAAGAAACTACCCCCGTCGACCGACACTCCCGAAATGAGGCCGTTGTAGAGTGTGCGCTCGAGCACATCGTAATATTTCGACTCGCCGTGAAGCAGAAACAGCCGATAGTTCATATACACGTTTCCTATCGCCGCGCAGGTTTCGTTATAGGCCGACGCGTTCGGAAGCTCGTAATTGTCGCCGAACGCCTCGCCGGCATGGCGGGCGCCAATGCCGCCGGTTATATAGAGTTTTTTGCCGGTGATATTGTCCCATATGCGGTCTATCGCATGGATATAGGCCGTGTCGCCTGTTATTGCGGCCACGTCGGCCATACCGGCATACATGTAGGTGGCCCTGACGGCATGGCCTACGGCTTCGCTCTGCTCTGTCACGGGCTGATGCGACTGCAGATACATGTCTTTGCGGGCGGTAGTGCCACGGGCATCGAGAAACCATTTGGCCTGATCGAGATATTTCCGGTCGCCCGTCGCGTTATAGAGCCTCACAAGAGCCATTTCGGCTATCTGATGGCCCGGAATGAGCCGATGTTGTCCGGGGCCGTCGCCGATGTTGCGGCAAACGCAGTCGGCGAAGCGGATCGCGATGTCGAGAAACCTCCTTTTGCCGGTTGCCTGATAATAGGCCACGGCTCCTTCTATCATATGGCCGAGGTTATAGAATTCATGGCTCAGATGCTCCACTGCTTCCCAGCGCGCGTTGCCGCTCCATTCATGAGGATGGGCCGGATTCTGTGTGCGGGCGGTGTAAAGATAACCGTCAGGCTCCTGTGCTGCGCCCATCACCTCGATAATGCTGTCGACATATGCTTCAAGCTGTTTGTCGGGATAGTTGCTCAATCGGTAGGCCGCCCCTTCGATGGTTTTGTAGACATCGGTGTCGTCGAAAGGGAAGCCAGTGACTTTATGGCTCACGTCGGGGTGTGCCGCCCTGACAAAGTTGGCGTAGCGTTCGTTTTCCTCACATTTGCTGAATGCCAGCGGGATGGTCACATTGCGGCTCGCCTCCATACGGCTTCCCCAGAACGGCCCTGAAACCTTTACCGAAGTGAACTCGACAGGGGTTATCGGATAGCCGGCCTGTGAATGGCCGGTTTTGCGGGCACCATACAGTGGCAGCGCGGCGAGTGCGGCCGCGGCGATATACAGACATTTTCTCATGGCAAGATATTTTTCACTTATTGCTGATGCAAAGATAATGATTCCGCCGCAAGAATCAAGGCCCTGTGCCGGCAAATGCTGACACAGGGCCTCGTTAAAAGTGTATTGTGTGAGTTTATCGGGCAAGAATGAGCACCAGATCGTTTGCGGCGTTGTAGAAGCCTATGTTGCCGCTGGCAAGCTGCCCCATGAAAGTGATTTCGGGGAGCACCTTGGTCAGACCGTCCTCGACCGAGGTGTCAGGGCAGGCCATCCGTGTCATCATTCCCGGATTGAAACGGATGTCGATATATTTGCCTGAGAATGAACCGTTGATTGTGTTGCAGTTTGTCTGGCAGCTGAAACTGTTGTCGGTCATGTCGAATGTCATGGTATTAGGTTCTTCCGCGGTGTTTGTAACCTCGGTTCCGTTGACTTCGACGATAGTCCATTTGCCTGCGAGGGCTTTGACCGACACTTCCGCCTCACGTTTTGCAAGTGTGAGAACCGTCTTGCCGTCGGCATTGCAGAGAGCCAGATCGCCGTTTTTCTCGACCTTGAATGTGCTTACGGCGCCGCAGGCCTGAAGTATGCTCTGTTCAAGCTGCATGTCGGGACACATCATGCGTGTGGTGGCTATCTTCGACATATCGAGATGGCCGTTGGCTGTTGCGGTGGTGTCGAACACTCCGGTCATGCGGTTGCACCCTGCCGAACCGGATATTCTGCCGTTGGCGGTGTCGAACGCGATATACGGCTGCTCGCTCCCTTCTCCGATGTTTATCTTGCTGCCGTCAACGGCGATTACATTCCATTCACCGCTGAGATCGGCCTCTGTTGTCTGGCGTGATGTGCCGCAGGCTGTCATGATTATTCCTGCAACACCTAAAAGTGTGTAACTTAAATTTCGTTTCATATTCATCGTCTTTGTAGTTTTGTTTTGTGGTTGTCAGGGGCGTATTACCCTTTTGCGGACTGCAAAGTTACAACAATCTTGCCGGATATAGTGTTTAAATTGCGGATTCGGTTGAAACTTTTGCATGAAATGGCTGCCAAAAAAACGGCAGTAATCTTTAAAGCGTTGAAATTATGAATATTCCGTTAATTACATGGTGCTGCATAGCAGCTGTGTCGGTTCTGATTATCTGTGTCAGGCTCTACCACGGATTTACCGCACATCATCACCGTCATGAAAGCCGTTCCCGGCTGCATCGCAACAGAATAATCGAGGTTGGCAGCGAAAGCGAGGAACTATTCATTCCCGGTGATCCGCAGATAAAAGAGGGTTATGCCGAAGGAGATGAATGACATACGTGTGTCAGCGCCTGAAAGCCGTCCGAAGGCCAAAGAGGTATGTGCTTTTCTTGCCGAATACTCAGGATGGCTGTTCAGCAGCGGCGCCACCTGTATAAGGCTTGAGAAGAATGTAAAGCGTATCGCAGCCTCGCTGGGAATGACGGTAGAGATGTCGGTGCTTCCGCGCCATCTTCATATCACAGTCATGGACAGATGCGGCAGGCAGTGTTTCACATCGGTCGCTCCGATTCTGGAGCGCCCCGTGAGTTTTGCGATCAATACCCGTCTGAGCACTTTGAGCTGGGATATGGCCGACGGTGAAGTCGATTTCCGCGAAGCTCAGAAACGTTTCTGCCGGATAATCGACACTCCTTTGTCGTCAGGCTGGGCGGTGTTGATGCTGGTTGCCATTGCAAACGCGTCGTTCTGCCGCCTGTTCGGTGGCGACATGATGGCTATGGCGGTGGTTTTCATTGCCACTGCGGCCGGGTTTGCGTTGAAGCAGACTCTTACCGAAAAACATGTCGACTCCCGTCTGGTGGTCATTGCATGCTCTTTTGTCTCGGCGGTGCTTGCCGCTGCCGACGGTCTGTTTTCTTTGGGCCGTACTCCCGAGATTGCTATCGGCACAAGTGTGCTCTATCTTGTGCCGGGCATACCTTACATCAATTCATTCTGCGACATGCTCGACCGTCATTACATATGCGCCTTCGGGCGTGCCATGAATGCCGTGGTCATAACATGCTGCCTGTCGATAGGCCTCTGTGCCGGCATGCTTTTGATGAACGTAGGGATGTTCTGACCGGATGCCGCATCTGTGACGCGGCTGATAATTAACGACTTTTTTATACACAGAATTTTATGTTGGCTGAATTCATACAGGACGCTGCCTTTGCAGCTGTAGCCGCCACAGGTTTCGCTGCTATAAGCAATCCACCCAGACAGGCTTATCTTTACTGCGCACTTATTGCCGCTGCCGGTCATTCATTCCGTTTCGTGCTGATGAATCCGGCGGGGATACACATTGTGGTGGCCACAGCCATGGCTTCGCTGCTTGTCGGGGTGCTTGCCGTGCTGTTCTCGCCACGAGTGAAGGTGCCTGCCGAGACATGCCTGTTCCCGGCGTTGCTCCCTATGATTCCCGGCATATATGCCTATAAGGCGGTAGGTGGGATGATCATGTGCATATACAACAATTCCGAAGCGGCCTTTTCACGCTACTTCTATCTGTTTGCCAGCAACGGCCTGACATGTTTCTTCATCCTTCTGGCCATGGCGGTAGGTGCCGTAGTGCCCATCTTTCTCATGAAAAAAATATCATTCCGGGCCACCCGCACCCTGCACGACTGATATTTAGCTTTTGGCGGCAGGTTGAGCGGAGCGGTTGCAATATAGGCCGGCGGCGCTGAGTGATGCGTTTTGATGCAGTCACACGGCGCCGCCGGTGTTATCGGCACAATTGTCGCTGAACAGGGATCATTGCTTTTTCAGCACTTCGATCGCTTCTTTGTAGTGTGGTTCTTCAGTGATTTCCTCAACGAGGTCACGGTAGATAATCTTTCCGTCGGTGTCAACAACAAGCACTGCACGTGCAAGCAGGCCGTTCAGAGGGCCGTCGACTATGCGGAGACCATATTTCTCGGCGAACACAGGCGAACGGAATGCTGATGCCGGAATCACATCTTTCAGCCCTTCGAGCTCGCAGAACCGGCCTGCTGCGAAGGGGAGATCCATCGACACGCAGAGAACTACGGTGTTTTCAAGCTGTGAGGCCTCCTGGTTGAAGCGGCGCACGCTGGCGGCGCACACCGGTGTGTCAAGGCTCGGAAACACATTGAGCACAACCCGCTTGCCTGCGAAATCAGACAGATGTATCTCTTTGAGTTCGGGGGTGACCAACGTGAAATCAGGGGCTTTGGCGCCAACCCGGGGCACAGTGCCGTAGGTGTGGCATGGAGCGGTTTTGAAATAGATTGTTTCCATTGTGGGCATAATCTTTGTTAGTTCATAATTGCTATCGACTGAATAACATCGTCGGTCAGTGAGTTGTTGAATCCGAGGATTACATTCTCAACTTTTCCGTCGCGTCCCACCACCAGTATTGTAGGATAAACCGATGTGCCGCAGTCGCGTGCGAGCGATTTTGCCGAGATGAGCATAGTCTCGCCCATAGCCGCGGTGCCGGCCACACTCTCTATACGGTCGATGTCGCTCCCCATAAAGGCCATTATCAGGTCGGTCTGGCAGGGGAGGGCGGCCACGCTTTTGCGCAGGGCGGCCACTGTTGCTGCGGCGCTTTCAACCTCCGGATCGATTATGGCGAGTATTACCGGAGCCTTGAACGGATCCCCCTTGTGGCGTGTATAGCGCTCTGATGTAAGGGTCGGAAGCGAGAACGGAGGCAGATCGAGACCGCGCAGGTTTTCTATGCGGTAGTTGCTTTCACGGAATTTCTCGAATGCTTCGGGATAGATGGCAATCAGTTCTGATTCTGATGAAGGGGGGAGAGGGCTTTCCTCGTTTCCGTAGCTGTATGTTACCTCTACGCCCTGTTCGCTTACCTGCCCCGGATTATATTCGTTGCTTACCGAGAGTGGAAGACCGGTTGCGGGGTCAACCGCAAGGCGGTAGTTGCGTCCGGTGAATCCGCCGGCGTTCTGTGTGGCCGTGACGAGAGCCACATGTTGCCCGTTGACAGTTGTGTCGGGAATGAATGTGACCGCGAATGTGCTGTCGGTGAGCATGGCGCGTAGTTCCGAGGCGATCGACCGCGGAAGCAGGTCGACAAACTGGCCGTTGCGTTGCACTCCGCCGCGCCCGGTGAGAAACGGCACCGAGTCCCAGAGAAAATGATATTCCTGAAGCCGGTTGTCGCGGTATCGGTAATGATGACCGTCGAAATAGGCCAGAAAGCCTTCTGCCACAGTCTCTTCGCGCGGTAGTTGCCAGTTTATGAGATATCTCATGTAGGCAAGCGTGTCGGCAGGTTCGCTGACCGACGACAACCGCAGGTTGTAGACAACATCGTCGGTTGCCATGGGCATGGCTACCTCGAATCTCACATCGGCTGTGAATGGGGTGAGTTGTTCAAGCGCATCGGCCAGATCTTCAGTCGATGTTATTTTCTGTGCGCTGGCCGTCGGGGTAGAAACAGCTATCCTCCGGGCGTGAGCACCCGGAGGATAAATAACTGCTATCACCATTAAAATTCTTAATATCCCTTTCATAAATCAATAGTTGCGACGCTTTGAAAATATAACCGCGCCGGTATGGAATTTGTTCATTGCCGGAGGCAAAAAGATTCCGGCCGGCATCGGGCTGTCGTATGAACGCCACGGAGGGGTACTCATATGAATCGGACTGCACCCGTAAAGTTTCCGTGAGATACTTCCTGAGTGCAGCCCGATATGGAGTTGAATGTCGCTTCGGCGGTGGAATCAAGGATTATTCGGCCGAGGCCAGCGGAGACGGAACGGAGTAGGTTCTGGCGGCCAGCTCTTTGTCGAACATATAGAGGCCATAACCGTTGTCACCGATCTTTTCGAGAGTGTCGATATATCCGCGTGCGGTCTCCTCTTCCTCAACCTGCTCGTTGATAAACCATTGCAGGGAGTTCTGTGTGGCATAGTCTTTGGCTTCGACCGCGATGGTGTAGAGATCGTTGATCAGGGCTGTTACTTTCTGTTCATGAGCCAGAGTGGCTTTGAACGCTTCAAGAGGACAGCACCATTCGGTGGGGACTTCGGCAATGGGTGCGAGCACCACTTTGCCGTCGCGTGAGTTTACATAGTTCATGAGGATTGTAGCGTGGTCCTGCTCCTCTTTGAACTGGATTCTGAACCAGTTGGCAATGCCGTTGAAACCTTTGTTTGCAAAGTGCATCGACATTGACAGGTAAAGATATGCCGACCAGAATTCGGCATTGATCTGCGCGTTTAGCGCGTTTTCCACTTCTTTGTTAAGCATATTGTTCGAGTTTTAGTTTGTTGTCAGAAAATATATGCGATCTTAGCCAGCACATTGCCGCTTCGATAGCCTTTTACAAACGCCCACTGGGCTTCGGCGCCTATGCGCAGTGTCGGCGAAAGAGTCAGGCCGATGCCCCCTCCGGCATTTAGTCCGAAGCGGCTGATGCGTGATGTTACATCGGCATCATCGCGGGCTTCCAGCCTGCTGCCGTGAAAGTTCCAGCTGGTGTAGTTGATACCTGCCAGAGGATATATTTCCCAGCTGCCTCCAAGCGAGAAGGGTACCTGGGCGTTGATATTTATAATCAGTGCATCCTCTTCATGATGACGGAAGGCATAGAGCGCCTGCGGGGCGAGCCTGAAATGACTCGAGAAGCGGTAGGTGAATTCAATTCCCGCCAGTCCCGAGTTGTTGTGGCCTACGTAACCGGCTGTCAGGCCTACTGTTTTTTCATGATTGCTCTCCTGAGCCGATCCACAGACCGCGACGCCTGCGATGGCAAGAGCTGTGATGCACTTTCTGATGTTCATTTATAGAGTCTCTTCTTCTTTGTTTACCGATGGTAACACCCGGCAGGGGTATATTGTTTCCGGAAAGAGGTGAGAATGGAACAAAGGTACATATTCTGCCAAACATAAACCAAAGAAGTGTTGCAAACTTTTCATGGAAAAAATAAAAATAGCTATCTTCGCATTGTGAAAACGGTTTATCGCATTCTGCGTTTTATCCTGGTATCGGCCATATGCCTTCTGGTGCTGGTGCCGGGAGTGCTTTTTGTGGCTCTGTCGGTGCCTGGAGTGCAGCGGCAGATCGCTTCCGTGTGCGAGACCGAACTGTCCGATCTGCTTGACTGCAAGGTTTCTGTGGGCGATCTGGGCATTGTTCCGTTTAACCGTGTAATTCTGCGCAATGTGACTGTGGAGACCGCCCCCGGCGACACTGCGTTGGCCGTCAGGCGTCTCGGCGCAGGCATAAGGCTTTTCAGTCTGGTGGGCGGAGGGCCTGTCACGGTCGATTATGTTGAACTCAACGGCATGCGTGCGCGTCTGTGGCGCGATTCTGCATCTGCGCCGCTGAATATCCAGCCGCTGATCGACGCTCTGGCACCGAAAGAAAAAAACAGGCCCCCTTCGCGGTTCGACCTGAGGATCAACACGGTGATGCTGCGCCGGTCGTCGGTGAGCTATGATGTCAGAAACGCGCCGGTGAAAGAGGGATTCGACCCCTGTCATGTAGGGGTGAGCAATCTCAGGGCCGACATGAGGCTTCCGCGCCTGAAAAACGATGACTTCGCGGTGAGCATCAAGCGAATGGGTTTCCGCGAGCGTGGGGGCTTTGTGCTTGAGAATCTGGTCGGTGATGTTGCCATATGCTCCGACAGCCTGACTGTCAGGAATCTGTCGTTGATTCTGCCGCAGTCGGCCATAATGCCCGAAAACGTTACAATTCCGCTCGAAGGGATAAATTCAGTAGGTGAATCGCTGCGCAGAGGCGATGTTGCCTTTGTCATGAAGCCTGATAGCTATGTTACTCCGGCCGATTTCGCTTCGTTGGTGCCTTTGCTCGGCAAGTTCGACCGTCGCATAGGCTTCGATAGATTCAGGGTGAACGGGAATCTGACGAATGTGGAGGCTGATGTGGCTCTTACCTATGGCGACGGAGTGGCCGTGGCTTTTGCAGGAAGGGCCGCCGGAATCGACCGGGATGAGCGAAAGCTCAGTGTTGAAGAGCTGTCGGTGAAAGCTTCAGCGCCCGAGGTAGCGAAAATAATCTCGTCGACAGCCCGTATAAAGCCGGATGTTGTAAGGATGATCGGCAGGCTGGGACGGATTGAGCTTAATGCCAGCGGTAATCTTGACGGACGGAAATATTCGGTTGACGCCGCGTTGCACACGAAACCCGGATCGGTTGAC
The DNA here is from genome assembly GCA_947177215.1 of uncultured Muribaculaceae bacterium. Taxonomy (GTDB): domain Bacteria; phylum Bacteroidota; class Bacteroidia; order Bacteroidales; family Muribaculaceae; genus UBA7173. The sequence goes on along the minus strand of CAMWTV010000003.1, from coordinate 1,874 downwards.
TTTGTGGCCGACGGAGACTTTGTGTCGACTTCACGTTTTACATCCGACCTGATATTCGCCACCGAGGATTTTGTGGATATTGCGGCTGTAACAGGATCTGACGCCGTTGGTGGAGTGACCGGCGATATTGAAGCCAGAATATCGCGTAATGGCAGGGCTTGGAGCGGGAGTGCCGATGTCGAGATTGACCGCCTGATGCTGAAGGGGTCGCTTTATACTGCAGCCAAAGCGCATGCCGAGCTTGAAAACGGGCTGCTGACCGCCGCAACTTCGATCGACAATCCTGATGTGGCGTTTGCTCTGTCGGGTGTGTACTCGCTTGACGCCGCCGCAGAAAAGCGGATTGTTGTCGACGGCACGGTGGAACGCTTCATTCCGTCGAATCTGAATCTGTGGCACAAATTCCCGGGGTCGGTCATATCTGGAAATGTGAATATTGACCTCACAGGCAGCGATTTCGGTCATATGGACGGACATGCTGGCCTTTCTGACTGGAAACTTGACACTCCCGACGGAGGCGGTATCGCCTTGCGCAGCCTTGCTATGACTTCGGCCGGCCGGCATATAAAGCTTGCAAGCGATTATATCGACGGGGAGCTGACAGGCGATTACGATTTCAAAACATTGCCGTTGCTTGTAAGGGAGATGGCGTCGAAAGTGTTTCCCACACTGGTCGCCGCTCCTGATCGCCGCGGAGAGAACGGCCTCAATGACTTTACATTCAGTCTCAGGATCAAGGACACAGAGTCGCCGGCATATTTTTTCAATCTTCCGGTCAGTGTGGTCTATCCGGTAACGGTTAACGGAGCCGTGTGCGAGCCGGAAAACGAGATGGCCCTGAATCTGTCGGCACCGTTTCTGCGCAATGGCTCGAAACTGATCGAGGATACGCGGTTTTCAGCTTATCTGAACGGCGATAGCGGTGATGCCTCGCTCGACATATCCACGGTGGCACCCACTAAAAACGGCCCTCTGTCGCTGATGTTGCAGGCCACCGGGAAAGAGGACATGTTCAACACAGGCATAGAGTGGAACATAGCGCGTGAAAAGGCTTATAACGGTAACGTCGGAGCCACTACACGTTTCAGCCGCGATGAAGACGAAGAGCTTCACACGGAGATAGAACTTCATCCGGGCGAGCTGACTTTCAACGATTCGACATGGAATGTGCATCCGGCGACAGTGAGTCTTGACGGACTCAGACATATCGCTGTGAAAGGGGTCGACGTGAGCCGCAGCAATCAGTTTGTGAAAATAGAGGGGAGCGTGTCACAGTCGCCTTTCGATCTGCTCACTATAAGTCTGCGTAATTTCAATCTTGATTATCTGTTTGAATCGCTCGGCATCGACAAGGTTATGATAGGCGGCGATGCCACCGGAACGTTCTATGGCTCGCAGCTGCTGTCAGACGAGCCTGTGATCGAGACCCCGGGGCTGGCGGTCAAATCTATAAGTTACAACAAGACGGTGCTTGGCAACGCTCTGGTTAAAAGCCGTTGGGACACCGAGAGCCGCGGCATAACCCTTGATGCGGCAATAGACCAGGCTGACGGAAGAAAATCGTTTGTCGACGGTGCAATCTACCCGCTGAATGACTCGTTGGACATCACGTTCACAGTCGACCATGCCAATGTGGCTTTCATGCGCCCATATATGGAGGCTTTCGCCTCCGACATATCGGGGCAGGCCTCGGGTTGGGCGCGTCTGTTCGGCACATTCAAGTATATCGATCTTGAAGGCGATGTGTATGCCCACGATCTGAGGCTGAAGGTCAATTTCACCAATACGTTCTACACGGCTACAGACTCGGTGCATTTCCGTCCGGGCTTCATTGATCTGGGAGGTATATCCATCCGCGACAGCGAGGGGCATAC
>CAMWTV010000002.1 GCA_947177215.1 uncultured Muribaculaceae bacterium | reverse complement strand
CGTCGAGCAGGTTGGGATATGTTCCCCCTCCGGTGCGTTTGTCAGGGCCGGTGTAGTTGTCGGGACTGACATATTGCAGCAGACGGCGATACATGTGATATGCGTTTTCGGCGTCGAGCAGACGGGCGAAGAGGTTCACGCGCCATCCGGTGCTCCAGCCGGTTGTGTTGTCGCCCTTGATTTCGAGTGCGCGGGCGCATGCGGCTGCCAGCTGAGGATCGGTTTCAGGCGAGATGTGGCGCCCCGGATAAAGTCCGTAGAGGTGCGACTGGTGGCGGTGTTGCGGATCTTCGTCTTCCCAGTCGTGATACCATTCCTGAAGGTTGCCCTTATGCCCGATCCTGTAAGGGGCCAGCCGTTCGAGGGCGGTTGTTATCTCTTGCCGGAGCGACGGATCGGTGTCAAGCACAAGAGCTGCGTCGCGTGTGTCGGCAAGACACTGACGGATCATGGCAAGGTCGGATGTGGCGCCGGTAAGGGTTGTTCCGTGGTATCCGTCGGGGGCTATGAACTCGTTTTCGGGCGATGTTGACGGCGATGTGAGCAGAACACCGTCTTTCTCGATCAGCCAGCCGAGGCAGAACTCTGCCGCGCCTTTCAGGGCCGGATAGTTGCGGCGCAGAAACTCGGTGTCGCGCGAAAACAGATAATGCTCCCAGATGTGGGTCGACAGCCACGCGCCGCCCATGTTCCAGTTGGCCCATTTGGGGTTGTTTGCCCGGAATCCGATCGGATTGGTGGTTGCCCATATGTCGGAGTTGTGGCCCATAGACCATCCGCGTTCCACCCCGTAATAGTTTCTGGCGCTTGTGGCGCCGGTTTCAGCAAGATTTCTGATCCAGCCGACGAGGGCTATGTCCTGAAGTTCGCCTAGCGCTGTGACTTCTGCCGGCCAGTAGTTTTCCTCAACGTTTATGTTGGCGGTGTAGTTGCTGTTCCACGGCGGTGTCAGATGTTCGTTCCACAGGCCCTGTAGGTTTGCGGGGACTGCCGGAGTGCGGCTGCATGAGATGAGCAGATAGCGCCCGTACTGGAAGTACAGCTCTTCAAGATCGGGGTTTTTCTCTTTCAGGTCGGTGTAGCGCAGCAGCTGGATGTCGGTAGGGAGGGCGGATATGGAGTCGGGGGTTGATCCGAGGTCGATCGACACTCTGTTGAAAAGTTGCGAGTAGTCGGCCATGTGGTTCTTAAGAAGCGTTTTATAGCTTTTTTCCGACGCACGGGCTATGCGGTCAGCTGCCAGTTTCTGGTAATCGCGTCCGTCTGTAACGGGGTTTCTGTCGAATCCGTTGAAGCTGGTGGCGTTGGTGAGCAGCAGTGTGACGTCGCTGCAGTCGGTGAGCGTAAGCGAGCCGTCGGCATTGGATGTGACACTTCCTCTTCGTGGAATGGCTTTGAGGATTGTGCAGAAGCGTGTGCCTCTTTCCGGATCGAATTCAAGGCTTTCGGTGCGGTCTTTCCCTTTGTTGGTTATTGTTTTGTAAGCCGCATATCCTGTTGATGTTATTGTGGAGCCTGAGGCTTGTGCCGTGAACGGAAGCCGGGATGTGAGACTGATTGTGGCGCAGACGGGGAGTGATCCGCCGATATGCAGCACCATCACAGAGTCGGGGGCGGAGAAAAACGCCGATGTGGTGCGGCTGCGACCATCGCAGCTGAATTGTGTGGTTGCCACGGCATTGTCGAGCGAGAGTGTGCGTGTGTAGCCGGCGACTTTTGCTGTATCGACGTTATGGAATGTGATGTTCAGTGTGCCAAGCGGCATGTAGGCTGCGCTGTTGTGGCCCTGAATCTGCTTGTTTAGTTTGTGTGCCAGGCGGAAGTCGTTGCTGTCGAGCGCTTCACGGATCTGCGGAATCACTTTCCACGCATCGGGTGTGGTGACTGAGGTTTCCGGCTCTCCCGACCACAGGGTTATGTCGTTGAGCGATATGTGCTCTGTGTGCGGCTCTCCATAGACCGTAGCCCCGAGTGTGCCGTTGCCTATGACCAGAGCTTCCTCGAAAAAACGTGCCGGCCGATCGTATCTTAAAGTAAGATTGCCTGCAGAGGTGATGAAAGCGGCCAGTGTGGCCAATGAGACTGTCAGAATATGTTTCATCGCGTGGATTGGTCTTTATTCAGGTTGCATAAAGGGGAGAGATTTCCGGCTACCATATCGAGTCCATGCCAATTGTGAAGCAGATCGGCAAGAACTGCGTCGGCCTGCTGGTCGGTCAGACAGCCGCTGTGTCTCACCGGATAGAAGCGTGCGCCTGTTGTCTGGGCGAGAGCGGTTCCGTCGGAGTCGGGAGTGGCGATGAATGCCACTCTCGCGCCTGTGCTTCTCAGCAGTCTGACCATGGTTTCGGTGTCGTCGTAGCCGGAGCAGGCAACCAGAATGCGCCGGCGTCCCATGTCGATCTGCCCCGGCTTGAGCGGCTGCGGCCGGCTCATGGGGGAAGATCGCCGGGTGTTGAGCTTTCCAGCCCGGAAGTCGGCCATCTGTTTTTCAAGATAATTGTCGGCCATCAGAGGGTCAGAGGTCTAAGATGTTTTTTACGGCTGTGATTTCTGCTATGGCGTTGCGGTCGGCATAGGCAGGCACTACCGTGGCATAATTGCGGTCGAGCCAATAGATATCAGTATCGGTGCTTTCGGGCTCTTCGTTAAGCAGTTTCCCGGTGAGCCAGAAAAACGGTTTGCCGTGGGGGTCGGTGTATTGCTGATATTCCTCAGTCCAGCGGCTTCTGGCTGCGCGCACCACCTTCACACCTTCGATTTTCACTTTGGCCGGGAAGTTTACGTTGAGGCACACCCCGTCGGGAAGCCCTTCGGCAATGACGCGGCGTGTTATGTCGGTTATGAATGGGGTGCATTCAGAGAAGTCGGCTTTCAGCGAATGGTGGAGCAGAGAATAGCCGATGGCGGGAATGCCCTGCATGCACGCTTCGAAAGCGGCTCCCATGGTGCCGGAATAGACAATCGAGTTTCCGGCGTTCGAACCGTGGTTTATGCCCGACAGCAACAGGTCGGGACGGCGTGGAAGGATGTGGTGCATGGCCAGTTTCACGCAGTCGACAGGTGTGCCGGTTACAGAGCGTACTTTGGCGCCGTTGTAGTCGGGATGCTCTATGACCCTTAAAGGGAAATTGGGTGTGAAGGCCGATGACTGCCCTGAGTGGGGCTCATCGGGGGCTACTACATAGATCTCGCCCATATCTTTCACGCAGTCAACGAGATGGTGTATCCCTTTGGCGTCGATGCTGTCGTCGTTGGTAATAAGAATCAGTGGTTTCATTCTGACGGTTTTCGGTTTGTTGTGCAAAGATAGTTCTTTTTCCCGAAACAGAGCGGAATGAAGAGCGGCGAGTTCGATGTTCCACGGCTGCGGGATGTATGTTCCACGAAGTTATCAACAATCAGGCCCACTTATCAACAAAAGTGGCAAATAGGTTGAAAACTGTTTTCCGGTGAAAATTTAATTGCTTTCCTTTGCATCGGAAAACTACACACCTACACAGATACTTATGGGTAAGATTATAGCAATAGCAAACCAGAAGGGGGGAGTGGGTAAAACCACAACTACCATAAACCTCGCGGCCTCGCTGGCCACGCGCGGCAAGAAGGTGCTGATCATTGATGCCGACCCGCAGGCCAATGCCACATCGGGCTATGGTATCGACCCCCGGACAATGCAGTCGTCGATCTATGAATGTCTGGTTGACGAATATCCTGTCGACGGCTCGCAGGTGGCCACTTGTGTCGACGGGCTTGATCTTGTCGGCTCGCGTATCGATCTCGCCGGAGCCGAGCTTGAACTGATAGGCAAGCCTGACCGCGAGAAGGTGCTTGCACGTCTGCTGGCCGATGTGGCTCCGAAATATGACTTTATTTTAATCGACTGCTCCCCGTCGCTCGGCCTGATCACGGTCAACGCCCTGACGGCTGCCAATTCCGTGATTATTCCGGTTCAGGCCGAATATTTCGCGCTCGAAGGGATCAGCAAGCTGCTCAACACCATCCGCATCATAAAGTCGAAGCTTAACCCGGCTCTTGAGATCGAGGGCTTTCTGCTCACGATGTATGACGCCCGCCTGCGTCTGGCCAACCAGATCTATGAGGAGCTGAAGAGCCATTTCGGCGATATGGTGTTCAACACCGTGATACCGCGCAACATACGTCTCAGCGAGGCTCCATCTCACGGACTTCCGGCAATTCTCTATGATCCGGAGAGCCGTGGAGCGACATCGCATGTCATGCTTGCCAAAGAACTCATTGCCAAAAACTAATATTCTCTTTTCACTGTCATGGCACAACACAGAAACGCACTCGGCCGAGGTCTCGGCTCACTTATATCAATGGACGACACTCCGGCCCGGGGCACATCGGCCATCAGCGACATAGATCTTGAGCAGATTTCGCCTAATCCCGACCAGCCGCGCACCACTTTCGACGAGGATGCGCTCGAGGAACTTGCCGCGTCGATAAGGGAACTCGGCATAATCCAACCGCTGTCGCTGCGCAAGACCGGCCCCGACAGCTATCAGATAATTGCCGGTGAGCGTCGTTACCGTGCGGCCCGCATGGCCGGGCTGACTTCGGTGCCTGCCTATATACGCACAGCCAACGAGGCCGAGCTGACTGAAATGGCTCTTATAGAGAATATTCAGCGCGAGGATCTGAACGCCATAGAGATTGCGCTGACGTTCCGCAAGCTTATCGACCAGTATAAGCTCACGCAGGAGCGTCTTTCAGAGCGTATAGGCAAAAAAAGAGCCACTATCGCCAATTTTCTGCGTCTGCTGAAGCTTCCGGCCGAAGTTCAGCTTGGTCTGCGCGACAAGCTTGTAGACATGGGGCATGCCCGCGCTCTGCTTTCGGTCGACAATCCGTCGGTGCAGCTGAAAATCTACAAGGAGATTGTTCGCCAGGGGCTTTCCGTGCGTAAGGTCGAGGAGCTGGCCAAAGCCTATCAGGAGGGGAAAGCGGGGGATGACCAGGCGAAGCAAGATGTAAGAAAAACAGGTTTCGCCAACCATGACTTCGATATCCTTAAAAAGCATCTGTCGGCAACATTCGGCACACCTGTGAAGTTCTCGCTTGACCGGAAGGGACGGGGCCAGATAACATTCGGATTCAGCAACGAGGAGGATCTGGCGCGTCTGATAACCATGTTCGACACGCTTCAAAAGTAAAAAAACGTCAGGACAGTCTGCGGGATCGTGTCTGTCAGATGCGTCCGGAAAACGATTCGAGCGAAGGTATCACTTCGTCGCAGAAGGGGGCTATGGCTTCGGCGCTGTTTGTGGTCGACAGGCCTATGACACGGCAGCCGGCGCGGCGCCCCGATTCAAGGCCCTGGAAGGAATCCTCGAACACGACGCATTCGCAGGGCTGAACGCCCGCCTTTACGGCGCCGATGAGATATGGCTGCGGGTCAGGCTTTGACCGCGTTACATCGGCTGCGGTGACTATCGCGTCGAAATGTGAGGCGAAGCCCGGATGCTGGGCGAACAGAAAATTCATTTTCTTGTTGTCGCTGCTGGTTACAATTACGGTTTTTATCCCTTTGACTCTGAGTGAGTCGACAAACTCGAGCGCGCCGGGGAAAACGGGATATACAATCTCGTTCTCGAATTCGTGAAGAAGCCGGTCTACACTGGCTCTGACTTCGGGATCGGGAAAGTGTGTTGTGAGAATGTCGTCGAGCGTTGTGCCTTTGATGTCGTGGGCGAATGTGGGAGAGGGGAGGTGATGGACTTTCCCTACATTTTCCCAGAACCGGGTGTAGAGGGTCTCGGAGTCGATCAGCACTCCGTCGAGGTCGAACAGGGCAGCTTTGATATTTTCTGAGTTCATAGGTGTTGTTTAAAATGAATGGGTTGCGGCAGGCGTGGGATAGAGGCGGCAAAGTTACAACTTTTTAACACAAACTGTCGGCAATTAGCCGTAAATTTGCACTAATGCTGGAGAAGGGACTCGAAGAACTGACAATTATGAGCGAGACTGCTGTAAACATAAAACCGCATGATGGCGGAAAGCATACTGATGCCAACTCCGGCGCGTTGAAAAATGATCCGATGACTCTGGGGACACTTCCTGTGGGGAAGCTTCTGATGGAATATTCCATTCCGGCCATCATCGCCAGTGTCGCCGTGTCGGTCTACAATATTGTCGACAGCATTTTCATAGGACGCGGTGTCGGGCCGATGGCTATCGCCGGCCTGGCTATAACGTTGCCTTTGATGAACCTTGTTATGGCGTTCTGCACCCTTATAGCGGCCGGCGGCGCAACGATAAGCTCTATCTTTCTTGGTCAGAAAAATGTGTCGCGTGCCACCGATGTGGTGAACAACGTGATGACATTCTGTCTGGTGCATGCAGTTGTGTTCGGCGGCCTGACGCTGTGGTTTCTCGATCCGATACTGCTGTTTTTCGGCGCCACCCCCGAAACCATATCCTATGCCCGCGAGTTCATGCGGGTGATTCTGTGGGGCACCCCGGTGTCGTATGTGTTCATCGGGCTGAACAATCTGATGCGTGCCACGGGCTATCCTAAAAAGGCCATGATCTCGGCGTTGATGTCGGTGGCTGTGAATGTGGTGCTTGCGCCGTTGTTCATCTACACGTTCAAATGGGGGATAGCCGGCGCTGCATGGGCAACACTCTGCGGACAGTTCACGGCTTTTGTGTGGGTGCTCTTCCATTTCTTCTCGAAAAAGAGTTTCGTCCATTTCAATCCCCGCAACAAATGGTGTTCAGGGAAGATTCTTAAAAAGGTCTATGCCATAGGGCTGTCGCCGTTTCTGATGAATGTAACGGCGTGTGTGGTTGTGGTGTTTCTCAACAAGTCGTTGCTTGATTACGGCGGGGACGACGGCAATATGGCTATCGGAGCATTCGGCATCATGAACCGTGTGACGATGTTTTTCATCATGGTCGTGTTCGGTGTCACGCAAGGTATGCAGCCCATTCTGGGGTTCAATTATGGCGCCCGCCAGTGGCCGAGGGTGAAAGAGACGCTCAAGAAAGGGATATGGATCGGGGTGGCCATAACGTCGATTGGCTGTTTCCTTTCGGAGGTTTTTCCTGACACGCTCAGCCGTATGTTCACCACCGACGAGACTCTTGTGGCCATTGCGCGCGAAGGATTCAGGCTTTATTTTATCTGCTATCCGCTGGTGGGATGTCAGATTGTGATTCAAAATTTCTTCCAGTCGATAGGCAAACCGCAGATCTCGATATTCCTGTCGCTCACCCGGCAGCTTATTTTCCTGCTTCCGCTTTTGTTCGTGCTTCCGAAATATCTCGGAATCAGCGGTGTATGGCTCTCTATGACCGGAAGCGATTTCATGGCGTTTGTGGTGGCTGTGGGCACACTGCTTTTCATGATGAAACGCCTTGGCCGCGAAGATGGCATGATAAAGAACATATAATCAAAACCGAACTTACCGCGCTATATGACAGAATCAGTTAATATGAGAGTGACACCCGAGGTGGCCTATGAACCGTTGAGGCTGCAGGCGGCTGTGTCGACTCAGATGGGGATAGATGTGAACCGCATAAAGCGGGTCAGGATAACGCGACGTTCGATCGACGCCCGTCAGCGCCATGTGATGGTGAACCTCACAGTGGCGGTAAGTGTGGATGAGATTGATGATGCCGGCGAGCGCACTGTGCGCTGTTATCCCGATGTGGGGGGCGCTCCGAAGGTGATTGTTGTGGGGGCCGGGCCGGCAGGCCTGTTTGCTGCCTTGCGGCTTATTGAGCTTGGCCTGTGCCCGGTGGTGATAGAGCGTGGAAAGAGTGTCGAGGACAGAAGCCGTGACATGGCCCGCATAGCGCGTGAGAATGTGGTTGATCCCGATTCCAACTATTGTTTCGGAGAGGGTGGCGCCGGCGCTTATTCTGACGGCAAACTATATACCCGTAGCAAAAAACGTGGGTCGGTTGATGAGATTCTTGAGATTTTTGTTGATCACGGCGCTTCTGAAAACATTCTTGCCGATGCTCATCCGCATATAGGCACCGACCGTCTGCCAAAGGTGATAAAGGCTATAAGGCAGACAATCATAAAGGCCGGAGGCGAAGTTCTGTTCTCACGCAAGGTGACGGGTCTGGTTACCGACGGCGACCGTGTGACGGGTGTGACGGTTTCAGACGGGGAAACTTTCTCGGGGCCTGTGATTCTGGCCACCGGCCATTCGGCCCGCGATGTGTATGGTTTTCTGCATGATCGCAATGTGAGGCTTGAGCCGAAAGGGATTGCTGTCGGGGTGAGGCTGGAGCACCCGCAGGGCCTGATCGACCGCATCCAGTATCATAACCCGGCAGGGCGTGGCAAATATCTTCCCGCGGCTGAATATTCGATGCTTACCCGTGTCGACGGTCGTGGAGTCTACTCTTTCTGCATGTGTCCGGGCGGATTCATAATTCCGGCGGCTACTGCGCCCGGGCAGCTTGTGGTCAATGGCATGTCGCCCGCATCCCGTGGCTCGAAATGGGCTAATTCCGGTATGGTGGTCGAGGTGTTGCCTGAGGATCTGAGCGCGTATGACGCCTATGGCGACCTGAAGGTGATGCGGTTTCAGGAGGATATCGAGCGGAAGTTTTTCGAGGAGGCCGGCGGCACTCAGAACGCTCCCGCGCAGCGGATGTGTGATTTTGTCAACGCACGCAATTCGGAGTCGCTTCCGCCCACATCTTACGCTCCGGGCATACATCCGGCCCGTATCGACAAGCTGCTTCCGGAGCCTATATCGCGACGGCTTCGCAAGGGGTTTGAGGAATTCGGACGCAAGTCGCGTGGATTTCTCACCAACGAAGCGGTGCTTATCGGTGCGGAGACCCGTACGTCGGCTCCGGTGCGGATTCCCAGAGACCATGAAACTCTGCAGCATGTGGAGTTGAAAGGGCTTTTCCCTTGCGGCGAGGGGGCAGGTTATGCCGGAGGAATCGTGTCGGCAGCAATTGACGGGCGCCGATGTGCCGAAGCCGCGTCATCATATCTCGAAACAATCAAGAATTAAGAAACCGAGGTCAGAGCGATTTCTCAGTTTCAACGAAAAAACAGTTCTGTTATGGCAACCTGGATAACATCACCTTTTGAAAGCAACGAATCAGGCAATATCGTCATGGGCACGGTTAGAACCGATGTCGCGAAATTCCGGTCTAATCCAAAATTCATTTACCGCATAGACATCTCATGGCCTTACACGCCCGATGCAAAGGGGATGCCTGATGAAACTCAGTCGGAGCTGATGGAGCAGGTGCAGGATGCTCTGGAAAGCACTTTCGCGAAAGATCCGGTGGCGGTGCTTACGGGTGTCTATACCGGCGAGGGGGCGCGTGATCTGGTGATCTATACCCTCAGTCTGCATATCTTCCAGCGCAAACTAAACGAGGCTCTCGCGCCGTTTGAGATGCTGCCTCTCACATTCAGTGCCGAGGAAGATCCCGACTGGGAGGAATATACCCAGATGCTCGCCGCTGTTGAGGCCGCCGACAAAGTGTGTGATGACTGACGGCTGGGGAGTCACCCTGTTCTGATGTCCTTCCGTTCCGTTCTTCTGTTCAAAACTTTTTTGGAGGTTTGTGCCCTAAAGTTTTGGCAGGTGGACCGGAATGGCTAAATTTGCAGTTAAAACATTACGAATAATACAATCCACATTAAACAAGAAAATGGAAGTAACCGGTAAAATCATAGTAGCCCTTCCCGAAATGTCGGGTACGTCACGCGCAGGCAATGCCTGGAAAAAACGTGAGTATGTGCTTGAAACTCAAGAAACCTATCCCCGCAAAATACATTTCGACTTCTTTGGCGAGCGTGCCGATCAGTTCCCCCTCAATGTGGGCGATGTGATCAAACTCAGCTTCGATATCGAAAGCCGCGAATACAACGGCCGCTGGTTCACCAGCATCCGCGGCTGGAAATCAGAACCCGCGGCAGCAGGTATGGCTCCCGGAATGGCTCCTGCGGCCGGCGCTCCCGCCTTCCCTGAACCGATGGCTCCCGCCTACGGCGCTCCTGCGGCGCCTGCACCCTTCCCCGGAGCAACAGAGTCGGCTCCCAACGATGATCTTCCCTTCTGATTTGCCGGAACGGCTAACTTTTTACCCGGAGTCTGCCTCCCGTTGTGGAGTGTGGCCTCCGGTTTGTTTTCCCGGCAGCGGTTCTGTTTTGCGGCCTGATGCCAAGATAATGACCACGCGGTGTCGTTGGCGATGATATGATTGCTTTTTTGAGTGTGCGACCATGCGGTCGCGACCCTATGACAATCTTTTTTGTCAAAAATATTGTCGGGCTATTGCGTGATTCAAAAAAAAGTTATACCTTTGCACTTGCAAAAGCGAAACATCGTTATTTGATATTTCTGGAGAGATGGCAGAGTGGTCGATTGCGGCGGTCTTGAAAACCGTTGAGGGTCACACCTCCGGGGGTTCGAATCCCTCTCTCTCCGCAATAAAGCCTGATTATCAGGCTTTTGTTGTATATATACCCAATTTTGCACCCAAAACGGACAAAGTTGGGTGTTTTTATTGGTCAGCAGCAAAACTCGGTTGAAGCGTTTCCGGAATAGACTCATATTTCCGAGTTATTTACGTTTTTCGTTTTTGTATAATCCAAAATAGCCCTCTTCCTTAAGATGTGGGTTGCCGTACTTACATAAATAGAGCCCGTTGAAATGGCTACATCCTTTAATCGCGCTATAGATATTGAGAAACTCCTGCTAATGTTGGGCGTGGTTCTCATCCACTCATCATTTATCGCAGATTACGATGATATCTCCCCTCTGGGTGCAAAGGTTTTAGAATTTGGAAGCAGTGTAGCAGCAGCTTGTGTGCCGGTTTTCTTCGTCTTGTCGGGCTATCTGTTTTTTAGAGGTGTGGAGAGATTCACCCCGCGGATTTATAAGGAGAAGCTGTGCAGGCGCGTGCGGTCGCTTCTTGTTCCGTACTTACTTTGGAACCTCATAGCCGCCGGTACTTTATTCGTAAAAGCTAAATTTTTAGGATATCCGGGGTTTGGAGTAGTGACTGCCCACGGCATCGATCCCGAGAGGTTTCTGTGCGGATTCTGGAATCTTAATGATGGGTTTCCCTATGAATTTGCCTTTTGGTTTATCCGAAATCTTATCGTCATAGTTATTCTTTCACCTGTGGCATGGCTTCTTGCATCAAAACGATGGATACTCCCATGTGTTTTCGCAGTCTTGATAGCGGGCAATTACAATCTCTATGGACTGGAATATTTCTCTGTTGGAGCGCTTATTACCCGACAACAAATCAACCTTTCAACATCCCGCATATCCTTACTTTTTTTCATCATCGTTACACTCCTCCTGACTTTCATTCCCACAATATCCCACGTCACCTATACTCTGCAAATTGCTCGCAACTTATTAGGAATCAATGTATTCTATAATGCGGCATGTAAAATTTCCACCACAGGCTGGGGGCGGACAAAATGGTTTCAGTCGCTCGTGAGTGCCACCTTCATCATCTATGCAGCGCACTCCCTCTACTGTACACTCTTGCGTAAAACTGTATCCACCCTTATCGGCGTCACGACCCTACCTACCAGCCTGCTCTCCTATCTCCTCACCTGGCTCTTGCTGGTTCTCTCAACCTGGTGCATATCCATTTTTCTACACCGCTGTTTCCCTCGCCTTACCCTTCTTCTAACCGGCGGGCGCCGCTGACAAGAGTCTGATACATTCCGGTAATCATCATATATACATGATGTTACACGAAACGAGCTGTTGTTGAATCAAAGCGATGAGATTGAGTTTTATGATATTTAACTACTTTATTGGATCTTTTCTGGCCTTTACTTTTGCATTAACAGTTGTCCCATTGCAGCAACAGCATCTTTATGTTCTTTGCGACAAATAAAATGTGCAAATTGTCTGTTAGTCGGGTCGTCCGGGTCTTCTATCTCTACTCTATGATTTATCAACTCAGACATTTTATGAGATTTAACATAAAGTTCAAACATACGGGAGAATAGTCTGCTTCGATATTCTTGAGGCAACATATTCTCATGGTTTCTGCGAACATCTGTACTTGCATCACAATAGAAGCAGAGAACGGCATCTTCGTTCTCCTCCATAAATTTGGCGAGTGTATCAGAAATAGCAAACAATACTTTGTAGCCAACATATCTTTCTCCGGCCCTCCTAATCAATGCAACATCATAAAATACAAGAGTTAATGTCAAAGGGTCTGTAGAAAAGATTCTGACGGTTTCACTGTCATAATACGAGAGGGCGACCATTATATGATCGCCCTCCGAATTTATTATGTCAAAGGATAAATCCATTTACACTACAATAGTGAATGTACATTGCTTTTTTGCAGTCAGCTTTTTAATCTGCTGTTGCTTCTTTTCTCTCAAAGCATCAAAGACTTGAATCATCTTTTGAGAGGGATTTTTGATGGTGATGTTTCGAGTCATATTAGTTGGCTTTATGGTTCGCTGCAAATTTACGACAATTATTTTGAACTTTAAAGTTTTTGAGAGTGATAATTGTTGTACTGTCTAGATTATTAACACATCTTTTTATTATACAGTTCTTAAAAATAGCGGAGAACGTTGTAAAAGATATTCTCCACTTTTACTGTTTATACTGTTCAGGGTGCTTCTTGTGTAGTGATTGATGGGTCTATTTTGTAATGTGAACAATGTCATGTTTTAAAATTTCAAATTGGCGTATTTAACAATTTGGAATTTTATATATAACTTTGTGGCGTCTGACTCTTGAAGGTGTCAGCAATAGATATAGAATAGAGAGATGAATATGAAAAATAATCACAAAGTTTTTTCAGATAGAGAGATTAAAACCAAAGCTAATGTTTTGGATTCTAAAATTGTAGAGGTTACAGCTCCAGATGGTGAAGTATTTCAGGTGCTTTGTCAAGTAGGAATGTATATGAGTCAAGAAATACGAGACTATGAACTGCGTATGATAGAATATATTTTTGATAAAAATTATTCGAATGATAAAGAACTTATGATCAATAATATCTGGAGGGATGCGATGTTAAACGGGATATCCCTTATGGGTATGAGTTCAGGCAACCGTCAAGGTGAACGGACTCGAATTGGCAACAGAATACGTCAAATAAGAACCGAACGGGGTATTGAAGCTCGTGATCTTGCAAGCTTAGTTGGGATAGATGCTGCTAATTTAAGTAGAATAGAGAACGGTAAATATTCGGTAGGGATCGATATATTGTCGAAAATTGCAGCATCGTTAGGTAAAAAAATTGACTTAGTAGACATGTGATAAGATGGCGAGGCAAGATTATTCCTATGCGATTGATAAGAGGTCGCAATTGATTAATGTAAAAGATGCTGTTAAAGGAGATGAATACAGTTGTCCCTGTTGTGGTCTTGTGATGATTCCACGGCAAGGTTGTAAAAGGAAGTGGCATTTCGCCCATAAGGGCAATCTGGAGAACTGTTCATATGAAACATATCTTCATAAGATTGCGAAAACACGGATATGCGAATGCTTTAATAAGGCGCCTCAGTTTACTATTCGGTTCCATCCTAAATTGATATGCAATGTTGCTGAATGTCCATTAGGGGCAAGTTGCCCGTGTAGTTGGCATTCTACGAAAGAGTATGATCTGAAACAGTATTATAACCAATGTGAGGAGGAGGTAATGATTGGTAAATACAGAGCTGATTTGTTTATATACAATCGAGAGAGAAACAGACCTCCTGTTATTATTGAAATATGTGTGACACACAAATCAACTGAAGAAAAACTTAATTTAAATTATCGCATAATTGAAATACGTATTGAGTCAGAGGACGATATTGATCAGATAGTATCAACTTTGTCAATTAAAGAAGATGAGGTCTGTGCTTTACGTTGGGGGAAGAGGCAAAAAGATAAAATCAGATTCTATAATTTTAGAGTTTATTCTGAAAAACCCGACAAAGAGCACCAAGCGCCGAAATACCGTTTTTGGATAGATTCAAAAGGCTTTTTCCATGGTGATAGACCAGAGGATTATGGTAAATGTTTGAGTCCTAATCCTGCTGAAATTGAAAATTCCAGGTTTCGGATTGAATCTAATGATTACATAGATCGGGATTTCGCGTTTTCAAAATTGGCAGAATCAGGATTAGGTATCAAATATTGCACGATGTGCGACCGGTACAGATTTAATGACCGGTATGATACATCGATCTGCATACTATATAAAACAAAAGGCACAAAACAGTTTCCCCGGTTGTCTGATGCTATGAGTTGCCAGAATTTTAAACAAAAGAATTATGCCCATGAGAGTAATTTAAGTTATAATCGTGAATACAAGATTACAGTTAGGTAATAGCCGGTGTGTTTAAAAGATGTTGTTGCCTTTTGTAACTGCGTTTAAGTTTTAAATTTGTATAAATGCCTGTTGCAAGAAATGATAGATGAAAATGATAGTGCTGGGGATATGGTGATTGTGGAATGTGGTGAGGGGGAGTATGGGGCGCTGGCGCAGATATGGGAGCGGTCGGTGCGCGCTACCCATGGATTTCTGACCGAGGAGGTTATAAGGGAGATCGGTAAGGTGATTGTGCCGGTCTATTTTCCGGCGGTCAGGCTGTTTGCAGCGTTGGAGCGCGGGAGGCATGTTGCTTTTATCGGTCTGTCGGGTGATAAGATAGAGATGCTGTTTGTTGACAGCGACAGGCTTGGGGCCGGCTTTGGTTCGGCTCTGGTCAAGTTTGCCATGGAGCGTGGAGCCACGTGTGTGGATGTGAATGAGCAGAATGGTCAGGCGCTCGGTTTTTATCTGTCGAAGGGGTTCCGGGTGGTTGGACGGGATGAGTCAGATGATGCCGGAAGGCCTTATCCGGTGTTGCATCTGTCGTTGTGAGATGTTGAGATGTAGGCCCGGCAGGGGCGGCATATGGGCGGATAATGCGGTTGGGGCGACCTGAGAGACGGTTTTTATATTATTCGGGATAATTATTGCAATAAAAAACGGGACAAAACCGCTAATTTTGCAGTTACTGAAACTGCGCCGTCAGCTGTGGGTTGGCGCTATGAAAAAAGAATATCATGAGAAAACAATTTTTGTGCGTTTTAATGGCTTTCGCCATGATTTCGGGTGGGATGATTTTTACGGGATGTGGCCGTAAGGCCGGTGAGGAGAGGAAGATCAGCGAGCTGGTCAATCCGCTGCCGATGAAATTCGGCGATCCGTTTCTGCTGCATGCTTCCGACGGAAGGTTCTATATGTATGGCACATCGCTTGACGACGGTTTCGAGGCTTTTGTGTCGGACGATCTTGTTGAATGGACGCCGTGTGGCCAGGTTTACAAGGGGGCCGGCGAGGGACAGTGGAACGAGAGCTGTTTCTGGGCGCCCGAAGTGTATGAGCGCGACGGTCGGTTTTATATGCTTTACAGTGCCAATTCGCGTAACAATCCGAACCATGAGGAGGAGAATTTCCAGATAGGTGTTGCTGTGGCCGACAGTGCCGCAGGGCCTTTCACCGATCTGTATAACCGTCCGATTTTCGAGTCGGCCTATCCTGTTATCGATGCCAATGTGCTGTTTGACGACCAGTCGGGCAAGATGTATCTTTATTTTTCCCGCTGCTGTTACAAGCATCCGGTAGAGAGCGAGATTGCCGACAGCCTGAGGAGGGCGGGTGTCTTTGACGAGATCGAGGAGAGCTGGATTTACGGCGTTGAGCTTAAACCCGATTTTTCGGGTATTGTGGGTGAACCTGTGAGGCTGCTTGCACCTCCTACCGAGATTGCCGATGTGCAGTCGGAATGGGAAAGCCGCAGCGCTACATCGGGAGAGGCCAACCGCCGCTGGACTGAGGGTTCGTTTATTTTTCCGTATGGCGGGAAATATTATATGATGTATTCGGCCAACTTTTATGGCGGAGGCCATTATGCGGTGGGTTATGCCACAGCCGACAATCCGCTGGGGCCGTTTGAGAAGTCGGCATCGAATCCGGTGCTTCAGGAGAATGTGAGCCGCGGCGGAGATGTTATGGGCACCGGCCACAATATGGTTGTTGCCATGCCTGACAGCACTCTTTATACGGTTTATCATGGCCGTGTGAAATCGAATCCCGGCGAAAGGGTGGTGTTCATAGACCGTGTGGAGATTGACGGCGACGGCAATCTTTCTGTGGCCGGCCCGACAACCTCTATGCAGCAGATCGCTCTCTGAGGGGATAAGTGAAATAATTCAGAAGTCAGCGCCCGGATGATTTACCGATTCATAAAACGGATTCTGATTGCCGCCGTTGCGGCGGCAGCCCCCATGGGGGCTATAGGCGGTGTTGCTCACCGCCTATATTTTGACCACTATGACATAAAGAACGGTCTGTCGCAGAACACCGTAAACTGCATGCTCCAGGATTCGCAGGGGTTCATGTGGTTCGGAACCAAAGACGGGCTCAACCGCTTCGACGGGTCGAGTTTCATAAAAATTCCGGCCAGCGGGCCTGAGGCGTGCAGTTTCGTGTCGGCGCTGTATGAGGATCCTGACGGCCTGATATGGGTCGGCGCCCATAACGGGGGATTTATCTACGACCCTGTGACCGAAAGGCTTGAGCGTTTCTCGGTTGTTACCGACAAGAACCACGCTCTGACTACACGGATAATGCAGGTGACCGATGACGGCCGCGGCAATATAATTCTGGTTGCTGACACCGACGGGGTTTATTCGTATAACAAGAAAACCGGGAAACTCAGGGCTTTGATCGACACTATCGACCCGAGAGTGGGCATGATAAACCGTGTGGCATGTGACCTCAACGGACGGATGTGGATCGGGGCTTTCGGCGCGGGGATATTTTATTCTGACGACAACCTCAAGACCATAAAAGGCGTAAAAAACAGCGATGGCAACCGTTATTTCTCATCGGCGATAGTCAACGATCTGGCTATCAAGGGCGACAAGCTCTATGTGGCGACCGAGAAGCGTGGGCTGCATTCGATCGACATCCACACCGGCGAGGCGCGTGTGGTGTTCGATGCCGACGAGTCGGGGCGTGTGCCTTATATGCGCAGCATAATGTTTTATGGCCCCGGAGAGATATGGATTGCCACCGAAAGCGGTCTGTATGTTTACGACATTGTTAAAAACTCGCTGCTTTCGCATCTGAGTCACAACTATTTCGACAAATATTCCATTTCTGACAACGCGGTTTATTCGCTTCTGGCCGACCGTGACGGAGGGGTGTGGGTAGGCTCATATTTCGGCGGCGTGGATTATATCGACAACAACATGATGTTGTTTGACAAATATTATCCCGACAGCTCGAAGGGGTCGCTCCGCGGCCAGCGTGTGCGTGAGATATGCCGCGACAATGCGACCGGTAAGCTTTACATAGGATCGGAAGACAACGGGTTGAGCTGCTATGATCCGGAGGCCGACAGTTTTTCGGCTGTGGAGGGTATCGACAACAAGAATATCCACGGAATCTGTATCGACGGGCGCGACCTGTGGGTGGGAACATTTTCGGAGGGGCTGAAGGTGAAGAATCTGGAGACCGGAAAGGTGCGCGAATTCCGTTCGGCCACACCTTGCCGTCTGATAAGCGATTATGTTTTCAAGGTTATACGCACCCTTCATGGCGACATGTTGGTTGGCACCCTCTCGGGAATGCAGCGCTATAACCGCGAGACCGGAAAATTCGAGGATGTGCCTGAACTGCGCGATTATTTCATATATGACATTCTTGAAGACAGTCAGGGGAGCCTGTGGGCTGCCACATACAATGCCGGTCTGTTCTACAGGCGTGGCGGCGAGTCGCGCTGGCGCAATTTTACTGCCGACTGCCGTCAGCCCGACATGTTGCCGAGCGATATGGTTTATGGCGTTTATGAAGACCGTGAGCATAATGTGTGGGTCATGACTCAGGACGGGGCCTGTGTCTACAATCCTAAAAACGGTTCGTTCGACAGGAGTTATCTTGGGATTGACCGCATTGACGGGGTTGTGTATCAGGTTGTAGAGGATGATTACGGGCGTTATTGGCTCACGACCAACCATGGCCTTTATTGCCTTGACAAGAAGAGCCGGAGCCTGCGGAGGTTCTCGATGTCAGACGGTTTGCCTACGAATCAGTTCAACTACAACTCGTCGCTCAAGACGGCCGACGGAAAGATATATTTCGGCACAATCGATGGCATGATTTCGTTCGAGCCTCTGCGTTTCGCGTTCAATTCCATTCAGCAGACCCCCTTCATATCCGAGTTTTATCTGCATGGCAAACTTGTGAGGCCCGGAGAGGACGGTTCGCCTCTGGCCAAGAGCATAGCCATGACCGACGAGCTTGACCTCGGCAGCGACCAGAACTCGATCGCCATGAAGATTGTGACCCTTCGCTATGCAGCTCCCGGAGTGCAGCGCATAAAATACAAGCTCGAAGGTTTCGACAAAGGGTGGCGCTATACGACTCTGAGCGATGCAATGCTGTCGTATCCCAATCTCGATTACGGGACTTACACCCTTAAAGTGGCGGCATATAACGAGCATGACGAGGATGCCCACAAAATGCTCCAGCTGAGAATCAGGATTGCCACTCCGTTTTATGTGAGCTGGTGGGCCATAGCGGTTTATATCGTGCTGGGGTGTGGCATGATCTATTTCATTTTCTATCATTACCGGCGCTATTCGCAACTTGCCAACCAGCGCTATCTCGAGCACTACAAGCAGGAGAAAGAGCGAGAGGCCTATGACTCGAAGATCAAGTTTTTCACGAATGTGGCCCACGAGATACGCACTCCACTGACGCTGATAAAGGCTCCGCTTGACTATGTTTCTAAGTCGAAGGCGGTTGCCGGCGACCATGAGGCCCAGGAGAATCTGGATGTGATAAATCTTAATGTAGACCGCCTGCTTCTGCTGGCCAACCAGCTGCTTGATTTCAGAAAGATGGAGAGCGGCAAGTTTCAGATACATAAGCAGCTGGCTGATGTGAAGGCGATTGTTGAAAGCTGCGTCACGAGGTTTATGCCCACGGTCGAGTCGGCCGGCAAGACCCTGGAGATCTCGCTGCCTGACGGGCCGGTCGAGGCTGTGGTCGACAGCGAGGCCATTACGAAGATTGTAAGCAACCTGTTTACGAACGCCATAAAATATGGACGCAGCTACATACGTGTGTCTTTGGGTGTGGATAACGGCAATTTTGTGTTTTCGATAGCCAACGACGGCGATGTGGTGGCGGCCGACAAGCGCGAGGAGATTTTCACGCTGTTCACCCGTCTGGGAACTAACAAGCCCAATGTGTCGGGCACAGGGCTTGGTCTGGCTTATGCCAGGAGCCTTGCGCAGATGCACGATGGCACACTGGCTATGGGCGATTCGATGAGCGAGAATGTGTTTGTGCTGACAGTGCCTGTCGAGGCCGCACCCGATGCTGAACCTGCCGAGGAAACCGTGGCCAATCTTGAGCATATGCTCAGGCGCAACGAGGAGACTGTAAGCATTCTGCTTGTCGACGACAATATGGAGATGCTTTCGTTTCTTGAAAAGAAGCTGATAGCTCAGAACTACCGTGTTATAAAGGCAAGCGACGGGCGCGAGGCTCTCAGCCTGCTTGCCGGCGAGTATGTGGATATTGTTGTGAGCGATGTGATGATGCCCGATATCGACGGTCTGGAGCTTGTGAAGCGTTTGAAATCAGACATCAGCTACAGTCATATCCCGGTTATACTCCTGACGGCCAAAACCCGTATGGAGGACAAGCTTACAGGCCTTGATTCCGGAGCCGACGCCTATATCGAGAAGCCGTTTGCAGTGGAGTATCTGATTGCGAACATCGCCATGCTTCTGCGCAACCGCGAGCGCATGCGTCACCGGCTGGAGAGCATGCCGCTGACAAAGGTTGACGCCAAGGGGCTCAACAAGGTCGACGAGGAGTTTCTGCGCAAGATCAACGAGATCATACAGTCGAATTTCAACAATCCGGAATTCTCGATGGAGGATATCATATCGGCCATGGGGATGAGCCGCACCACGTTCTACCGCAAAATCAAGGGGCTGCTTGATCTGAATCCGAACGACTATATCAAGATGGAACGGCTCAAGCGCGCGGCGCAGCTGTTTCGCGAGGGGCATGTCAGCGTGAGCGAAGTGTGCTATATGGTGGGCTTTTCTTCGCCCGGATATTTCGCGAAATGCTTCCAGAAACAATTCGGCATGTCTCCGAAAGACTATATTGCCCAAAACGGTAAGAAAGCCTCTCCCGCAAACTGACAAAAATATCTCATAGATAAAGTTTAGGTGTGTAAATCAGCAGTTTAACGGTGTATATGTTATGCAACATGAAACCAAATTTTGCAGAAAACGGGACAATATTTCACATAATCCGAGGCGCTGAGGGCTAATTTTGCCAGTGTGATTTCGGGTGTGCCATAGGGCATGCGCAGATTATCGACCGGAATCTGACACAGACCAAACCTAAAATAAATTAACATAAATCTAATTCCTTACAGACGTGAAAATCTTTCGTTATCACAAGGCTGCATTTGTTGCGCTGCTTCTGTTCGTGTCAGGGCTTACGGCTTCGGCCGCCGAGCTGCTGCGGGTGAGCGGCACTGTGACAGATGACGCCAACGAACCTCTGATCGGAGTGTCAGTGGTTCTTAAGGGAGGTACGGCCGCTACGGCCACTGACGTTGACGGAAATTATACAATTTCTGTTCCGGCCGACGGTACACTCTCGTTCTCGTACATAGGTTACGGTTCACGCGATGAGAAAATTCAAGGACGAAACACGATAAATGTCGTGCTTTCAGAAGAGTCGGTAATGCTTGACCAGGTTGTTGTGATCGGTTACGGCACACAGAAGAAGGCCGACCTTACCGGTTCTGTTGCAGTGGTTGATATGGAGAAGGCCCGCAAGATGCCTGCCACCGATATCGCCTCGATGCTTCAGGGGCAGGTTGGCGGTGTTTCGGTTGCCACTTCGTCGCAGCCCGGCGCCATGGCCTCGATAAGAGTGCGCGGTGTAGGCTCGTTCTCGAACGTAGGCCCGCTCTATGTTATCGACGGGATGATTGTTAATGATGCCAACAATCTCAACCCGAACGAGATCGAGAACATGCAGGTGCTGAAAGACGCATCGGCCGCAGCCATCTACGGTGCCAGAGGCGCAAACGGTGTGATTCTGATCACTACCAAGAAGGGTAAAGCCGGCAAGCCGACCCTCGATGTCACGGCCAATGTATCGGTGGCACAGATGCCCAAGACCATCAAGATGATGAATGGCAAGCAGTTCATGTACTATAACGAGCAGGCATATCTCAACAGCAACGCCTCATGGCCCGCAGCCAGCATCGAGCCGGGAACCATTCTCCCCGACACCGACTGGCAGAAGGCAACTTACCAGAACGGCATAACTCAGGACTATAACCTGATCTATACCCAGGGTTCTGAGAACATCCACACCTCGCTCAGCGCAGGCTATATGGATCAGACCGGTGTGGTGAAGGGCCCGTCGTATCAGCGTTTCACAGTGCGTTTCAACAACGACGCCACATATCGCGCTCTCACAGTGGGCGAGAACTTCACTTATCAGCACACCAAGAGCGACGACTATATCGCCTCTCCTTTCTGGGATGCGCTGACAACACCGTCGGTTATCCCTGTGCGCGACCCTGACGAGCCCTCAGGCAAAGGTGGTTATGGCTACGGAAGTTCGTTATTCCCCACATATATCTCGAATCCGGTAGGTCTGCAGGAACGTTACGACAACCAGACTGTCAATGACCGTATAATCGGCAACATATATGCCGAACTGAACCTGTTCAGATATTTCAAATATCGCTTCAACATAGGTCTTGACGCATGGTGGGGACGCATGAAGCGCCTTGACCACGCCTACACGCTGCGTATGGCCTCAGGCGAGCAGCGCTATGACAACAAACTTAACGATATCCGTGACTCGCGTTACAGCCTGATCATGGAGAACACCCTGACCTATAACCAGACTATTGCCAAAAACAACATCACAGCCCTTGTGGGTTACACGATGGAGGATGTGAACTGGCATTATCTTGAAGCCGAAGGTTACAACCAGAAGGTTGACGGCCTTGACCAGATCGACCTTGTAGGTGAACAGAACAATATGCACGGTTCGCGTCAGGAGCGCCGCATGACCTCGATTCTTGCCCGTCTTGACTACAACTATGACAACCGCTACTATTTCCAGTTCAACTTCCGCTCTGACGGCTGTTCGAAATTCGGCCCCGAGAAACGTCGCGGTAACTTCCCGTCGCTTTCGGTGGGATGGCGCCCGTCGGAGGAGAAGTTCTGGGAACCCCTTCGCGATGTTGTCAACAACCTGAAAGTGCGCGGAAGCTGGGGTAAGATCGGTGATATGCAGGCACTCGGCAACTATTCCTATCTGCCTTCGATCAACCATACCGGCCCTTATGAAGGTTTCAACGCCGTGTTCGGCCCCTCGGGTAACGAGACACTCCACGCCGGCGCCACACAGAGCTCGCGTGTGAACATAAATCTCGGATGGGAAACCAAAACCACCACCAACGTGGGTGTTGATTTCGACCTGTTCAACAGCCGCCTGTTCGGATCGTTCGACTGGTATAACGCTGTTTCCTCCGACCTTCTCTACAACCTCAAGACCGCCTGGGCCACCGGTACCGATTATCTGTGGACCAACTACGGCAAGATGCGCAACCGCGGTGTCGAGATCATGATAGGCTGGCGCGACCAGGCGGGCGATTTCAGTTATTCGGTAAGCGCCAATCTTTCGACAGTGCGCAACAAGGTGTTGCGTCTCGGCGAGAGCTTCTATGAAGACGGTATCTGCCGCACCGAAGAGGGACGCTCGATCTCGGAATTCTATGCCCGTCGCGCCGACGGCATTTTCCAGTCGATGGACGAGGTTTATGCACACACAACCACATTGCCCGACGGAACAGTCAAGATCATACAGCCCAATGCCCAGCCGGGCGATGTGCGCTATGTCGATGTGAACGGCGACGGAACAATCGACGACAATGACCGTGACTGGGTTGGAAGCCCTCTGCCCAAATTCGAGGCCGGACTCAATTTCACCGCCGAATGGAAAGGGCTTGACCTCAACATGTTCTGGACATCGCGCTATGGAAACAAGATCTATAACAATGTCTGGGTTTCATGTCTGCAGTTCAAGGTCGACAACATCCCGGCAGAAGTCACCCCGTGGACGTGGGACAATCCTTCTGACGAATATCCCCGCATGTATGCCAACGCCACGGCCAACACCCAGACCTCAGACCGTTTCATCGAGGATGGCTCGTTCCTGCGCCTGAAGAACCTTCAGCTTGGCTACACGGTGCCGCAGTCGATCACCCGCAAGTTCTATGTCGAGAAACTCAGAGTCTATGTGAGCGGCCAGAATCTCTGGACTATCACCAAGTATAAAGGCTATGACCCGGATATAGTGGGAGGAGTGTTCTCACAGGGCATTGACGGAGGTCATTTCCCCAACGCCCGCCAGTATAGCGTAGGTCTCCAAGTATCGTTCTAACCATTGATCACAGATTAAAAAGTCATGAAAAAATCAATTATAAAGTTTATGGCAGGGCTGATGCTGGCCACCGGAGCGGCATCGTGCAGCGATGACTGGCTGAGCCTGTCAGACCCCAACCAGGAAACCAGCGACACATTCTGGCAGACAGAGGAGCAGTTTCAGCAGGGTCTCTATGCCGGTTATGCCACATTGCGCCGTCCGGGCGTTTTCAGCCGCTGGTTCCATATACTGATGGTGCTCCGCTCTGACGAGGGATGGAGCAGCTCGCCCAACGCCGAGTTCCAGGCGCTGGCCAACTTCAAGATGACCGGTTATGCCTATGAGGGCAACGAATCGGTAAACCTTCCCTGGAAGGAGACGTCGCAGATGATCTATTACGTGAACCAGGTTGTAGACAATGTTAACGACCACGGATACAACGTGATGTCGAAGGAAACTGCCGACGGCATTCTGGGTCAGGCTTATTTTCTTCGCGGACTCGGCTTCTGGTATATGGCCGGAACCTATGGCGCATATCCCCGTCAGGTATCGTCGGTATCCGACGGCGAGATTCTTGACCAGGAAGGGCTTTGGAAGCAGGCTCTGGCCGACTTCGACGCCGCATCGAAAATTCTGCCCGACAAATGGCCGGCAGCGGAGGCTGGCCGTCCGACCCGTGGCGGAGCGCTCGGCATGATGGCCCGCTGCAACATGCAGATAGCCGGCATATGCAAGCGTCCGTGGGAGAACCGCACAGCCGAGGCTACCCAGTGGTGGACTGCCGCCAAAAAGAATATCGATGATATTTTCGAGATGAAACTCTATGATCTTGTGCCGAACTGGCTTGACAATTTCACCGAGTCGAATGAAAACAATATCGAGTCGCTGGTTGAGATCAACTTCAAGAACGGTCTGGTCGACGGTAAAGAGGTCGGCATGCAGCGCCCCAAATTCATGGGTCTGTATCTGTCAGACGGTACAGGCGCATGGGACGACGGTTCGTCGCGCGGATGGCTTCTGAGCGAGTTTGACAAGGAGCGTGACAAGGACGGCAACATGGATATGCGCAAGCGCTACACTCTGATCTGGAATGACCCGACCGACAACACCAGCTACTATGGCAAGACATTCGCCGAGTGGGGTTCGGTTATCGGCGGTGACAACGGCCCCAAAGAGTGCTACTGGCGCAAATATACCAGCATCGACTCTGACAATCTTCCCGAAGACTATTCGTCGGGCACGAATTTCCGTCTGCTCCGCCTTGCCGATGTCTATCTGATGTATGCCGAGGTGCTCAACGAACTTGGCGAAGACCGCGCCACTGCCGTGGAGTATATGAACAAGGTTCGCCGCCGCGTCAACATGCGCGAGCTGCAGGTTTCGCAGTGCAACGACTACGAGAGCCTCAAGGAGCAGCTGCGCCACGACCGTCTGGTAGAGCTCTGCGGTGAGTGCACGCGCTGGAACGACCTCGACCGCTGGGGCGACATCCACACTCAGGAAGGTGTGAACAAGCTCGCCGAGCGCGACCCCGACTTCCTGACCTATAAAGTAGGACAGACCCACCTCTACATTATTCCTAACCACGAGATTTCGCTTTTCCCGGGTCTGAGCCAGCATCCCGGCTATTAATAATCAGTGACACAACACGCTAAGATTAGATTAAGACGATGAAAAACTGTTTTAGATATATCACCATCGGCGCCTGCCTGCTTACCATGGCAGGGGTAACGGGATGTGCCGACACCGACGGAGACGGCGAGGGCACATTTGAATGGACAGGGAGCGAGAATCCCCAGAACACCTCCTACCGCAATCCGGTGTGGGAGCCGTCGCTTGCCGGTGGCACGGTGTTCAAAGGGGCGTCGGCCTTTGTGGCCATATCGCCCGAGACCCAGTGGGCTGCCGGACTTGACTATTGCTGCCCGACCCTCCAGTCGGCCAATCTGATGGACTGGGACAACAATCCCCAGATGAGTTTCACCCTCAACACCATGGGCAAGGACGAGAACGGCGATCCGGTGGAAATTCCCGGCAGCCGTCCGCAGTGGATCACCTCCCCGATAACCAAAGTAAGTGCTGATTTCGCACGCACCATAGCCAACGCCAACTACTGGATGATTTATGAGACAGCAACCGACAATGCATTCGGCGCGGCTTCGGCCAGTTCGGGCCGTGGCCCGTACACCGACCAGGGGCAGTTCCTGAGTGCCGAGGATCTCGGATGCACAACTCTCAAGGCTCCTCATTTCTCGGTTGTGGCCTCGACCACGAATGTGCTTGGCTATACCACCGAGAACGGATCTTATGTGCAGCAGCTGAACATCCGCCGCAACCAGGCACCGACGCTGAAAGGCACGGCCTCGAAGGTTGCATCGGCCGGTTTCTCTGAGATAGCCATAATGCGTGTGAGCGCTTCTGATTTCTATCTGTTCGGCACGGTGAAGAACGGCGACCGCACTGAAATCCGTTATGGCCGCAGCAACAGCCTGACCGGGCCTTATGCCGACCATGCCGGAGTGGCTCTGACCGACGGCGCTTCAATGGGCGACCTGCTTGTTGAGAGCGGTTCGGAATATGTTTCACCCTGCAATGTGATGCATGTTTTCGTGAGCGAGTCGGGGCAATATTACATTGCCTATAACGCGACCCGCGCCGGACAGGACAAGATGCCGAGCGGATTTCTGCGTCAGCCTCTGTTTGTGACCCCTCTTGAGATAGACGAAGACGGGTGGTTCACATCGACAGCTGTGAAGACCGGGTGGACATCGCCCCGGTTTGAATGATCGAAATTATATTGCGGAAAAGAGCCGGTGTGCCTTCTATGCAGGGCACACCACGCTCCCCGCATTCTCCGGAGAGTGGGGAAACCGTACAAAAAACTATTTAAGTAACATACCAATAACCATTTAACCTTTTTACCCATGAAGAAATGTTTATCTTTTCTCCTCGGTGCCGCAACCGTTGCCTCGGCAGGTGCCGCAATCACTGTTGACAAGCAGGAGCTTGAGCATGCGCTGATTTATCCGGGCGTATGCGAGATCGATATCAATAATGACGGCATTCTTGACCTGATCTATTCAGGCGAAGTGCGCGAGGCTACGAGCGGACGCATAATGGAAGATGCCGAAGGAAACGAAACCCAGATCAAGTTCAACACATTCCAGATGGTGTGGAATGCCGCCACAAAGTCGTATGACATCAGCGAATTTCCCTATTATTTCGCAAACAAGCCCTATTTCGCGGTCAATGACTGGGACGGCGACGGCCTGACCGACATGTTTGTGTCGGGCGAGGCAAGCGGTGTCACCAGCGGCACTACTTTCGGCCTTTTCCTCAACAACGGCGACGGCACTTTCCGCCACCAGCCCATCACTGTAAAGGACGAAGAGGGCAATATCATCAGCCCGTTCGACCCCAAGTGTGTTGATTTTGGCGATTTCAACAGCGACGGCCGCATGGACATTGTGGCACTCGGCTATAAAGACCACGGTCAGGGCCGCGTTGACTACACCGGCGTGCTGATCAACAACGGTGACTTCGAGTTCACGCTGACCAACCATCACCTTCTGTCGAACGACGGCGAGAACAACTATCAGATGGCTCTGTCGATTCTGAAGGCTGCCGACCTCAACAACGACGGTTATGCCGATTTCCTCGCCCAGGGCAATGTTGACAACGGCGACGACCAGCGCCCCGTGTGCAACGGCAAGCCTGTTGGCCGCATATTCGCCGCATTCCTGAATCTTGGCGCCGACACTTATCCCGAGACAATGCTCTATGACCTGGCTCTTGCCGACGGCGTTGCCCACTACTACGGTCACGGCGACATTCATGTGGCAGACTTCAACAACGACGGTGTGCCCGATATTTTCGTTGGCGGCGAGTCGCCCGACGACGCACGTCCCGCCGGCGCATGGGAATATTTCTGGCAGCTTCTCCAGGGCAAGATCGCTTCTGACATGTCGGTAAGCTACACCGACGTGAGCGCACAGCAGGCATTCGCCAACAAGGATATCCGTCCGCTCAACGACCAGAACGGCACCCGCGCCATCGACTATAACGGCAACGGCATGTATGACCTGTTTATCCCCGGCTGGTGCACCAGCATGCTCGACGGCACAGGCAACACCCAGGCCGGATGGTTCTTCCCCAATCAGAACGGCGTAATGGCCACTTACGAGCGTATCCCCGGTTCGTCGGAGTGTGCAGTGTTCTTCACCGAGAACGGTGTGTCGGGCGAGCGCCACTACGGTTTCCTCGGCCAGAGCTGGGACGACAACTATTTTGACGACGACACCGATGTGAAGACAGGGCGCATGCTTCTGACCACGCTCAACCCCTACACCAAGGCAGCCCGTCCGGATGCTCCGGCTTCAGCCACCGCCACGGTCGACGGTTATAACGTTACTCTTGAATGGACTCCTGCCGCTACTTCTCTGGCAAATGTAACCTATGAATATTATATCTACGACAAGGGCAACAAGTGCTATTTCAAGGGTGTTCCCGCGTTTGTAGGTGGCGACAAAGACGGTGTGCGCACTACCCTCAACCAGGGCCGCGCCTTCCAGGCTACCAGACTCAACCTCGTTGATCTTCCCGACGGTGACTACGAATGGGGTGTGCAGACAGTGAACGCAGGTCTTGAAGGATCGAAATTCGTGAAAGGAAATGATTTCACCGTAGGCACAGGCGCAGGTCTGAACGCTATCGCAGCCAATAACGCCGAAGTTGTTGCAACCGAATACTATGACATCGCAGGCCGCAAGCTGGCTTCTGCTCCCGAGGCCGGTGTTGTGATTGTCAAGGAACTCCGCGCCGACGGCACTTCAGCCGTTAGCAA
The DNA here is from genome assembly GCA_947177215.1 of uncultured Muribaculaceae bacterium. GTDB lineage: Bacteria > Bacteroidota > Bacteroidia > Bacteroidales > Muribaculaceae > UBA7173. Next base: position 8,938 of record CAMWTV010000002.1, on the reverse strand, counting down.
GACGGTTGTAAAATAACGCCATACAGGCATCCGGCAGTAAATCTGCTGTAAACGATATCAGGGATGTCAAAACTCAAATAAAAGCGCTTTTTTTGACGCAGCTCTTGTAATTTGTGAGTTTTGACATCCCCGATTTATCTCTCCGGCAGAGAGTGTTGCGGCAGGCCGGAGCCGACGTAGCCTTCAGCCGGACAGATAAAGAATTGTTGAAGTTGGGAAAAATGGTGAGAATTATTATCTTTGCACCTGACTATCCCCATAACCAATAAATTTCCTTGAACCAAAATATGAAAAGAATACTTACCGCAGGGGCTCTGAGTGTGGCAATAGCTGTGGGCTGTGCAGCCCAGTCGATTGTGAAGATGCCTCTGGGTCAGAATCCGCTGTTTGAAGTGTCGACCGACAGGGTAGAGCTGACAATGCCTGCCGACGGCGGCGGTCTGATACTTGGCGGAAATGTGGTTGTTACCGGCGGAAGCGGAAGCTACACCTACCGGTGGTACACGCCTGCCGGAGCCGAACTCGGCTCGGAATCTACCTTTCAGGCTACTTCGGCCGGTGTCTATATGCTTGACATAACCGACAGTTGCGACTGCCTCCAGACGGTTGAGTTCAACCTTGCTTCGGCCGGAATAGAGAGCACCGTGATCCCCGGACTGAAAATCGGCCCGAATCCAACTGCAGGGCCTGTAACGATCAGCGGTTTCGATGCCGTGCGCATTTCGGCGGTCGACATGTCCGGGCGTCTGGTAAATGTGACAGAGCATAACGGCAACGTGATCAACAACGCCGATTTCTCAATGCTTCCTTCGGGAGAATATGTTCTCACTCTTGGCGACGCCGACGGAAAAACGGTGGTTTACCGGATGATAAAACAATAGTCACCCCTCTTTACTATCAAAACTGAAAATAATGAAATTGCGATATATAGCGGCCATGATGCTCATGGCCATTCTGCCTGCCACGGCTATGGCAGGGCGCACTGTGAGCTATGCGCGCTCAGGGCAGAATGTAACTCTTGATCTTGACTGGAAGGCCGGAAACTACGGCGACATCACATGGCAGGTATCTACCGATAACGGCAAGACATGGAATGATGTGGCCGGCGCCACATCGCCCACCTATACATTCAAGGCATCGGCTCCATCGCTGTGCCGTGCGGTTGTGAACGGTGATCCGGCATGCCCTCCCGTTATTGAAGAGCGTGAGATAAAGCTCGTTACGTTCAATGCCGATGTTGTGACTCTGGGGCCGAACAATGCCGAGATAGAGATTTCTAAACCTGATTTCCAGGGAGCCGATATTGTTGAATACGGATTTACCGCCGCCATGCAGGGTGTGGGGCGCACTTATTCGATACTTCCCCGCACCAAAGTTGGTGACGCCCTTCCTGAAGGCGACTCTTTCGTGATCAACTGCACAGGGCTTCTGCCTTCCACCCAATATTCGGTGCGTCCTTATTTCGTGACGGCCGACGGATCGGTTATTTTCGGCGCCGGCAAGCTCGCCACCACGCTGGGCGGCATTGCCTGGGACACTGAAGACTGGATTATAGAGAAAGACCGTGTGCAGGCCCCGTTCTCGCTCACAGGAGTGAGCGGTGATCCTCAGCCTGAATTCTGGTTCGGCAAAGACAAGGATTCGCTCAAGAAATACAGTGTAACAAGAAAGGGTAGCGGAAAATACCGTTCGGAGCTTATAAGCGGCCTTACCCCAGGTGAAGAGTATCTCGCAGTGGCCAAGGCAACGATCGACGGCGATGTGGTGGAACTGACCAAGACCGTGAAGACCTGGAGCGACTACTCGACGTTCAAGGTCGACGAGACCGTGAAGCCTGTGTCGCACCTGATAGAGTGGGACAGAGAGAAGAAACTCGTTTGTCTGACGCCAGAGAATCTTCAGGTTGAATATCCACGCATGTGTCGTGTTGACGAGAACAAGATTCTTCTGACATATCACGGAGGCGCTACCGATCACTGGCAGAATTCATATCTGCGCAAGAGCTATGACAACGGCAAGACATGGACTGACCCCGTTACTATCTACAGCATCACTAACGCTTTTCACGGCTGTAACTATTACCGCATATGCAATCCGGAGATGACACGTCTGCAAAACGGATGGATAATTCTCACGGTAGTTGCCAACGGCAATCCGGAGGGTAACCAGAACAGCAAGGTGCTCGCATGCCTGTCGAAGGATGGCGGCGAAACATGGGGCGATCCGATAATCGTTGGACGTGGACGCACGTGGGAACCTCAGGTGGTGCAGATGCCCAACGGAGAGCTTGAGCTGCTTGTGTCGTCGGAAGCCACGTGGTGGGACACCCAGCGCGACAACATGTTTCAGGAGATTCTCAGCTCACGCTCGACCGACAACGGCGAGACATGGACTACCTATAAGCGTGCGAGCTATAAGCATGGCGCCCGCGACGGCATGCCGGTGGCTGTTGTCATGCAGGGAAACAAGGGTGTGATGTTTATAGAGGAGAGCGTTAACGGAAACATCGCGCCGTCGCTCGTTCACCGTCCGCTTGACGGCGAATGGGACACCGAACCCTGGGACGAGGTAAACGACGCCAACCGCTGGCACACATCGCTCAACAAATTTGCCGGAGCGCCCTATATGATCCAGCTCCCCACCGGCGAGTTCCTGATAATGGCCCACACCAACCAGACCGGAAACGTGTGGCAGACCAACCGCCCTCAGGTGATGATGGCCGACAACACAGGTCACAATTTCAAATATGCGCGTCTGCCTCTCAGTGGCAACGATCCGCTGCCGGCTGGCACAGGCGCCTATTACAACTCGTTTTTTCTCTACGACAACGACACTGTATGGCTGCTGATAACACGTGCGCAGTATGACGGCAGCACCCGTCTGAACAGCGATGTGATGATGCTTGAGGGGAAGATTGTGGAGCGCTGATGCCTCGGGCCGGATAAAAACAGACGGCTCTGATGAGTAGTTACCGGTCGGAGACCCGTTATGTTTGAAGCTGTGAACCAATTAATTCATAAACCAATATTCTACAACTCAGTGATGTTAAAAGTAAAATCCTTGATGACCGCCGTGGTTATGGCTACAGCCCTGACCGGATTTGCCTATAAACCGGCCGGCGACAAAATTGCCACCCCGTGGGGTGAGAAAATCGATCCGCAGAATGTTTGGCAGGAATATCCCCGCCCGATAATGGAACGCGGCGACTGGAAAAACCTCAACGGCCTGTGGGATTATGCGATTGTTGATAAAAATGCTTCCAGACCTTCAGGTTTCGAGGGTGAGATTCTTGTGCCGTTTCCGGTAGAGTCGAGCCTCTCGGGTGTGGGCAAAAATGTGGGCGAGAACCAGGCTCTCTGGTACAAGCGTTCGTTCACCGTGCCTTCGCAGTGGAAGGGGAAAGATGTGATGCTCAACTTCGGCGGTGTTGACTGGGAATGCGACGTGTGGGTGAACGGTGTGAAGGTGGGAGGCCACAAGGGTGGCTATTCTCCGTTCAGCCTCAATGTGACTCCGGCCCTGAACGCCAAAGGCGACAACGAACTCGTTGTCCGTGTCTATGACCCTTCTGACCGCGGCTATCAGCCCCGTGGCAAGCAGGTTAAGCATCCCGACGGTATATGGTACACACCGGTTACCGGAATCTGGCAGACCGTATGGCTCGAGCCTGTGGCTCCGGTGCATGTAGAGGGTCTGCGCATCCTTTCGGATATTGACGCAAACACACTGAAAATAGATGTGATCCCTTCGGTTGCCGCTCCCGGCCAGATGGCCGAGGTAAAAGTTACCGAGGGTGGCAAGGCAGTGGCTACCGGAAAGAGCATCAACGGCGAGGCAGTTGTTATCGACATGCCTGCCGATGTCAAGCTGTGGTCGCCCGACGCTCCCAATCTCTATGATCTGGAAGTTACACTCTATGCCGACGGCAAGGCTGCCGACAAGGTGAAGAGCTATGCCGCCATGCGCAAGATCTCGGCAAAACGCGACGCCAACGGAATCATGCGCATGCAGCTCAACAACAAAGACCTGTTCCAGTTCGGCCCGCTTGACCAGGGATGGTGGCCTGACGGCCTTTACACCGCCCCGAGCTATGAGGCTATGGTGTTTGATGTAGACAAGACCAAGGAGTGGGGCTTCAACATGATCCGCAAGCATGTGAAAGTGGAGCCTGCCACATGGTACACCTACTGCGACCGTAATGGTATTCTCGTATGGCAGGATATGCCTAACGGCGACCGTGGCCCCGAGTGGCAGAACCGCGAATATTTCCACGGCACAGAGCAGAAGCGCTCGGCCGAGAGCGAGGCCAACTACCGCCGCGAATGGAAAGAGATAATCGACAATCTCTACAACTACCCCTGTGTGGTAACATGGGTTCCATTCAACGAGTCGTGGGGTCAGTTCAAGACTCAGGAGATCACCGAGTGGACAAAGAACTACGACCCGTCGCGTCTGGTCAACCCCGCGAGCGGCGGCAACTTCTATCCCTGCGGCGATATCATCGACCTGCACAACTATCCCGGCCCCGGCATGTATCTCTACGATGGCCAGAGAGTTAACGCTCTCGGTGAATATGGCGGCATCGGTATGGTTGTCGACGGCCATATCTGGATGCCTGACCGCAACTGGGGCTACGTGCAGTTCAAGAGCCCGAAAGAGGTTACTGACGAGTATGTGAAATATGCCGACGAGCTCCGCAAACTGATCGATGCCGGATTCTCTGCCGCTGTCTACACCCAGACAACCGACGTTGAGGGTGAGGTGAACGGTCTGATGACTTACGACCGCAAGGTTATGAAGCTTGACGAAAAGCGCCTCAAGGAGGCCAACAAGGCAATCTGCAATAGCCTCGGAAAGTAAGCTGACAGGTTTGTGACTCAAACAGTATCGGCGGCTTGCGCGAGCTGCCAGCCGATAGAAATACATTTTATAAAAATAACAGGTCAACAATCTGACCTGTTATTTTTTTATTTACGCGCGAAAACATTTTTACTCTTAATTGAGCGGAATTTACTTATGAATAAGATTTTGCCGCTGTAATTTTGCATACGCATTATTGAAAGCCGGAGCTGTATGCGCAGACTCCTGCTAAAGACCAAAATTTAATTAAACATGAAAAAACATCAATTACTTTTTCTGGCAGCTGCCTTGGGAGCGGCAGGGAGCATGTATGCGGAAAATGTGAGCCGCACGTTCTACATCGACTTCGGCGATGTGAAAGAGGAGCGCGGGCATACCACCGAAGGGGCCGATCAGAACGGCAACTGGTGGACAAACGTGAAAAGTTCGGGCAACAATTATGTGTATCCCGGCACGGTGTTTCCGATGATCACCTCGGCCAATGAAAGCACCGACTGCGATGTGCTTGTAAATGTCAGGTTCATGACCAACGGGCGCAGTGCCGGCGGCCTTATGGAGCCTTCGGCTGATCTGCTCGGCGATCTGGCGGTGGCCACTGCAACTGAAGACTATCTGTTTATCGAAGACTTTCAGGATTATAACTTTTTTACGTTCCGTGGTCTTGACACCGGTAAGGCCTACCGTTTCCATGCCTTCGGCAGCCGCGCCAACGACCAGACCAGAATAGGCAATTATTCGTTCCGCGGCCTTAACGAGTGGAACGAGAACCACCGGATGTCGGGCACCGGATGCGGCGCCGACGGATATAACGGCAATAACAACACCGTTACGGTGAGCGATCCGATATTTCCCGACGAGCATGGAAACATAACCTTCACTATCAGCCGTGTGCAGGCCATGTGTCATATCAATGCCATGAAGATAGAGGAGATCGAGGGGGTGGAGCGTCCGGATAATTTCAGACTCTCGCAGGCCATCTATATCGATTTCGGAGAAAGCAAGACTGCCGGCGGCCGCGACCATGGCGACGAGACTGTGGGAGCCGACGTTAACGGTAATTACTGGAACAACATAGTGTGTACCCAGAACGATATCATACCTGCCAACTCGTCGTTCAGTCTGGTCAACTCGGCCAATGAGCCGTCGGGCATAACGGCAACCACCCTTCAGTATCTTAAAACCAACGGCCTGGCGGCCTCGGGTGGTCTTGAGAATCCACGCGAGGAGTATCTGCACGATCTTGCCATAGCTTCGGCCACGGAAGATTATTTTTATGTGGAGCTGAGTCAGCCTACGGCGAGCATTGAGTTTACAGGTGTCGATCCGAAGAAGGCTTATCGCGTTCATGCTTTCGGAAGCCGCTGCACCAACGAGACAGGCGACCGTTGGGCTTATTTCCGTTTTGACGGAAACACTTCGTGGCGCACCCGTCAGGACTTTTCAGGGCGCTGCATAGGGGGCCGCTATAACGGGTCGGCCGACTATCACGGCAATACGATGAATGTGGCGGTGAGCGATTTCATTTTTCCCGATGCCAACGGAAAGCTGACATTCACCATCGAGCGGAAAACCGGTCTGGCCCATCTGAATGTGCTTAAACTTGAAGAGTTCGATGCTGTTGTGGCTCCCGATCCGGTGGTCAATGTGATGACACTTGCTGTTACAGGAAGTGCCGTTGAAGAGGGTGGCGACATAGAGATGAGGCCGCTTTCGCCCACCGGGGCATATACAGGGCAGTTTGAGGCCTACCTACGGCTTAACCCCGGAACATATGGTTTTGCCGGTGTCACCGACAGTGGCGAGACTGTGTTCCTCGGCAGCCTTGACGGTGCCCTTAAGGCTGATGGCGAACCGCTGGAAGTGGCGGAGAGCCAGCTTGTGCGCCTTACTGCCGATACGCGCAACCATAAGCTGACGCTGCTGCCGATCACATCGCTTGACGTGAAGGGGATGATTGTGCCTAACAATACGACGCTTGACTATGCAGGCCGCGGAATCTGGCGCTCGACAGTGGCGCTCGACAAGAAGACTTCGGCCGAATATGTGAACCGCAACATATATTTCACATTCAACAATGACGACGCGCTTGCCGTAAGGCGTGTGGCCGGATCGCCCGCTGTTGTTACAGAGGGTGGAGGCGAGAATATACGCCTCAACAACGGCACGTATGAGATTACGCTCGATATGGCGCGCCGCGAGTTCGCTATCGATGCCGAGGTCGATCCATACCGTGTGTCGGTGTTCGGATCGTCGGTTGCCAACGGCCAGGGCTCTACCAATTTCCAGGGATATGCCTACTTCTACGGCCAGCAGCTTGAGAAACGCACAGCCAACGGCGATAGCCGCTATCCGTTTAAAATTTCGGGTGTTTCGATTGGCGGAAACACTACCACAAATCTGCTTAACCGCTATGATGATATGCTTCACGATTTCGGCCGTTATGTGATGATCGGTCTTTCGCTCGGCAACGAGGGGATTCATGGCGCTTCTGACCAGGAGAGGGTGTTTGCGGGTTTCCGCGACAATATGCTGAAGCTTATCGCCGACATGAGAGCCGACGGAAAGGTGCCGGTTGTTGTCAACAACTATACCCGCGGCGACTATGACAATAACGATTATTCATGCGTGAAACGGATGAACATGCTTATCCATGAGTGGGATGTGCCGTCGGTAAATGTGCTCGGAGCTATCGACGACGGCGCCGGACACTGGGCTAACGGTTTCATTGCCGATGTGGCTCATCCGAATCTGGCCGGTCATCAGGAGTTCATGTATTCCATTGTTCCTTCATTGTTCGACGCTCTTGCCGACGGAAAGCCTCAGCCTGAGCGCGACATGAGCAAGAATTATATGCTCACGGGTGGCGACCTACTGGTTGTCAGGCATGAGGGCACGGTGCATCCTTTCACAGTCGATGTGCGTTTGAAAGGTGCGGATGCCGGGCGCCTGCTGTGGTTTGAACATGGCGCGAGAAAGCAGTACAGCGGTTCTGTGACAGTGAATGCCGACGGAAGCCTTACCTATAACTCTCCGCTAAAAAACGCGGTGAGCACCGAAGCAGGCCTTCTCTCTGACGGCGGCTGGCACGATGTGGCGCTGACTCACTATTATGCCTGGGGGCGCACGTTCCTGTATGTCGACGGTGTTGTTGCCGCCGAGGTTGCGGAGCAGCTTACTCTCGGCGATTTGCTGATTGGCGATGATGAGAATGCCGATGTGTCGCGCGAGATTTCGGAGGTGTCGTTCTGGCGTTCGGGCATGAATGCCGGCGAGATAGCCGCCCATCATGAAGGGAAAATGATGAAATCGAGTCTCGAGATATATTCGCCCATGACAGTGACCGACGGGGCTGTTGCCAATATGGCGCAGAGCCTTAACGAGATGACTGTTCGCGAGGCTCCTGAATCGGGGGTGGCTGCTGCTGAAACCGATTCGGAACAGTTTAGTGTTGAAGGAGGAAAAGGTGCGTTGACGGTTTATGGCGACAAGGATTCTGTAGTCAGGGTGTGTGGCGTTGACGGCCGCATTGTGGCTGTGGCGGCTCATTCGGCTCCTGTTACAGAAATACCTGTCTCGGCCGGAATATATGTGGTTGGCGGAAAGAAGATAGCCGTGTTATGAAGATAATGTTCATCTAAACAGCGATGCCCGATTGAATCAAGAGTGATTCGGTCGGGCATCAATATTTTCAGGTGAATGCGCGGAGCGTTCAGTTGTCTTTGGCGAGATCGAGCACCACGTTGTCGCGCCCTTTCTCGTGATAATGCTTGCGCAAGGGGTTGGCGGTGCGCTCGGCATGTGCCTCACGGGCGCGGAAAATGTCGATTGCGGTGTAGATGGCATTGCGCATCGACTCTTCCGATGCGTTGTTTTTGCCGGCTATGTCATAGCCTGTGCCATGGTCGGGCGATGTGCGCACGTATGGCAGCCCGGCGGTGTAGTTCACACCTGAATCCATGGCGAGTGTCTTGAACGGTGCAAGGCCCTGGTCGTGATCTGTATCTTATACAAATCTCCGAGCCCACGAGACGTAGAGGAATATAGTATGCCCTCTTATGCTTGAAAAAAAAAAGAGGGG
>CAMWTV010000001.1 GCA_947177215.1 uncultured Muribaculaceae bacterium | reverse complement strand
GCCGGAGGAGGCCCGTGTGTCGGAGAGCGGCGGGAATGTGACTATTCTGCTTGTAGACGACAACAAGGAGCTGCTGACCACCGTGGCCGGCGCTCTGGGCAAGAAATACAGCGTTGTGACGGCCGAGGACGGCACCGAGGCGCTTGACGTGCTTGAGCAGCGCGGCGACATAGATGTGATTATCAGCGATTTCATGATGCCGATGATGAACGGCGCGGAACTGTGCCGCCGAGTGAAATCGGATATGAGGTTCTCGCACATTCCGTTTATAATCCTGACCGCCAAGACCGACCGCGAGGCGAAGGAGGAGGGTATGGAGGTAGGCGCCGATGTATATATCGAGAAGCCGTTTACGATCAGACAGCTTGTGCTTCAGGTGGCTAATATGCTGCATACCAGGGAGCTGTTCTATACCCGGATGTCGGCGGGAGAGATCGCGGCCGACGAGCCGGTTACCGAGGCGCCTTACATGAACCGTCTGGACGCCGAGTTCATGTCGACGCTGAACGACTATGTGCGCGAGAACATAAGCGACGAGGAGTTCTCGATCGATGTTATGGCCCGTCAGATGAACATGAGCCGTTCGAGCTTCTACCGCAAGCTGAAGGCTGTGACGGGGATGACTCCGGTGGATTATCTGAAGAATTTCCGTCTGGACTATTCGGCCCGGCTTCTGAAAGAGGGTGTCAGGGTGACGGAGGTGGCGATGATGGCCGGGTTCACGTCGTCGTCGTATTTCGCGAAATGTTTCAAGGCGAAATTCGGGGTAATACCGAAGGAGTTCACCGCTTCGCAGAAGGGGTGAACCAACCACTCATAGCGAACCAATCATAACCAAACAATAATTAAACTGACCTGATGAATCATTATCGTAAAACTGCTTTGACTGCGGCGTCGGCCCTTGCGGCCTTTGCGGCGCAGGCATTGAGCGTGGGGGTGTTGCGCACCCAGTATCTTGAGAATCCGGTGGGGCTTGACAATGTGAGTCCCCGTTTCAGCTGGCAACTGAGTTCGGATGCCCGATCGACAGTGCAGCAATCGTATCAAGTGGAGATTGCCACAGACCGGAACATGTCGGAAACCGTTTATGACTCGGGAACCGTGAACTCGCGGGAGTCGGCCAATGTGGAGCTCGAAGGGCTTGAGCTTCAGCCGTCGACCCGCTATTACTGGCGGGTTACGGTGACCGACAACCATGGGGAGAGGGCCACCTCGACCAATCCGGCTTATTTCGAGACCGGACTGATGGGCTCGGGCTGGAGCGGCGCGCAGTGGATAAAGGTTGCCGACAGCTACAACACGGCTGCAGGGGAGGAGCGTCCGGAAGTTTCCGACTATGCCGTTGAGGTGGATTTCGAGATAGAGAAAACCGCCGCAGGGATATGTCTGGCGCGTCATGACGCACAGAATTTCTATATGTGGCAGTTTAATGTGGAGGGGGATTATCCGCGTTTCCGTCCGCACCGCTGGCAGAACGGGAATGCCGCCTGTCTTGACAACATCAATCTGACGGGTAAGGCCGATATGGCCACAGGCACTGTGCACCACATGCGTGTGGAGGTGACCGAGGGTGGCGCGCGGGCGCAGACATGGCTCGACGGCACGCTTATCGATGACCGGAGAGGTGATTTCAGCTACGGGCAGGTGGGATTCCGCCAGGACAGAGGCGAGAAGGATTCGCTGGCCGAGATAGCGCTGTTTGACAATCTGAAGGTGACTTCGGCCGACGGAACCGTGTTGCTCGACGAGGATTTCTCTGGCGACAGCCATGTTATAGACGGTGGCGTGGTGACCGACGGATGGCTGCGTGTGGTCGGCTCGAGCCAGAACACCGTTTATGCCTGGGAGAAGGTGAAGGCAAGCGGCCTGCGCTATGACATAGAGGCCGATATGACACTGATAAACGATGCGGCCTCGATTATTTTCAGCCACACAGGCAATACGCGCTATTTCATGTGGGCGATAAACACGAACGACCGCGATTATCCGCTGGTGAGGCGTCATGTGTATGCCAACAGCACGAATCCGCAGTTCAGCGACACGGAGATAAAGGCCTTCTCGAAGGAGGAGCTTCTGGGGCATGAGCGGCGAGTGAAGATAGAGGTGGACGGCGCTGATGTGCGCACCTATATCGACGGCACGCTTGTTGACAGTTTCAATGATGCCACGGGGATGCTGTCGGACGGTCTGATAGGTTTCCGCGTGTTCAAGGGGGAGGTGAACGAACAGGCTTACTGGGACAATGTGAAGGTGACCGTGTATGATCAGGACGGTGGCACGCGTGTGATTCTGTCGGAAGATTTCGAGAACGGAGCGCATGAGTTCTCGACCGGAACGGTGGTGAATGTGGGTGGCGACAACAAGCTGCACGCATTCTCGGCGGCGAACGAGAACAAGATACTTCAGGATGCGGCTACATCTTCGCCCCGTTTCCGCAAGGTGTTCGCTCTCGACGGGAAGGTAAGGAGGGCAACGCTTTACAGCTCTGCGCTGGGAATCTACAACGTGTGGATCAACGGCGAGCGCGTGGGCACGAAGCTTGCCGACGGCAGTGTGGTCTATGACGAGCTTATGCCGGGGTGGAGCGACTACCGCAGCTCGGTGTTCTATATGACCCACGATGTGACAGACCTTGTGAAAGAGGGTGACAACGCCATCGGGGCTATGGTGAGCAACGGCTGGTGGGCCGGCGATGTGTCGCACGGCATTTACGGGTCGACCTCGACGGCGTTTCTGGCCAAGCTTGTTGTTGAGCTTGAGACCGGGGAGACTGTTACTGTTGTGACAGACCCCAGCTGGCAGAGCTCGAGCCGCGGTGCGGTGAAGAGCGGTGAGATTTATCACGGTGAGATCTACGATGCCCGCAGCGCCGACAACTGGAGCGAGGCAGGCTATGAATCAGGACTCTGGGGAGCAACCGCCGCAGACCGGCAGGCCCACGGCGAGCTGATGGCCCACGAGGGGCCGACGGTGAGAATCCGCCCGAATATGGAGCGTAAGCCTGTGAGCATAACCGTTTATGACGGTATAAAGCAGAACGGCACGACATATGGCGAGATAAACGCTGTGCGCACGCTTGGCGGTGACACGCCTCTGAAGCTGAAGAAGGGTGAGACGGCTGTGGTTGATTTCGGGCAGAATGCTTCGGGATGGGCCAGATTCAAGGTGAAAGGTGCCTCGGGCACCCAGGTGAACCTGAGGTTTGCCGAGATGGTGAACGACTCGGGTGAGGCTGAACGCGGCAACGATGACGCCAAAGGCACACTCTACCGCATAGCGCTCAGATCGGCCAAGGCTATGGGTCAATATACGCTTGCCGGCAGGGAAGGTGGCGAGGAGTATGCGCCGACAACCACTTTCTACGGATTCCGCTACTGCGATATCACAGCCACCGATGATGTTGAGTTCGACTGGATTACGGCCGAGACGATCAGCACGGCGACTGAGGAAAACTCGTATCTGACAGTTGACAATGCCGATGTGAACCAGCTTTACAGCAATATTGTGTGGGGTCAGCGGAGCAATTTCGTGAGTGTGCCCACCGACTGCCCCCAGCGCGACGAGCGCCTGGGATGGACTGCCGACACCCAGATTTTCTCGCTTGCGGCGAGCTATAACGCCCAGGTGCAGGGATTCTATCACAAGTGGATGCGCGACATGCGCGACGGCCAGCTTGACAACGGGGCTTATCCGAATGTGGCTCCGTTCAACTGGGTCGAACACGGGTCATGCGCGTGGGCCGACGCGGGTATAATTCTTCCGTGGAATGTTTATGTGATGTATGGCGACAAGTCGATCATAGAGGAGAACTATGATTCGATGGTTAAGTATATGGACTGGGTGAGCAGGCAGAAAGACGGGACTCTGAAATATCCGGGATCTGATACGCGCTACGGCGACTGGCTGGCGTTCGAGGATACAGACAAGCGGTATATCTCTGTGGCCCACTACGGTTATATGGCCGACATAATGGGACGTATGTCGAAGGCGATCAGCCGCGAGGAGGGTGACGAGTATGATGTGAAGGCAGCGGAATATGCCGAGCTGTTCGAGAATATCCGCAAGGAGTTCAAGCGGCTGTATATCAACGCGCGCAGCGGCCAGCTGATCCATAAGTCGCAGTGTGCGCAGCTTCTGGCGCTGAAATTCAATCTGCTTCTCGACGAGAAGGCTCTGGAGGGTGCGAAGACCACTTTGCGCGATAAGATCGTTGCCAACGGCAACAAGCTCTCGACCGGATTTATCGGCACCGGCATCATAAACCAGACACTGAGCGAGTTCGAGATGGGCGATCTGGCCTATACGCTCCTTCTGCAGCATGACTGCCCGTCGTGGCTTTACAGTGTAGACCAGGGTGCGACCACGATATGGGAGCGCTGGAACAGCTATACGCGCGAGGGGGGATTCAGCAAGAGCATCGAGATGAATTCGTTTAACCATTATGCCTATGGCGCTGTGGCCGAGTGGATGTATCGCTACATGGCCGGTATCGCGCCCGATAACGACCGTCCCGGCTTCGAGCATATAATTCTGAAACCGGAATTTGACGCGGCGCGCCGCATCAGCGACGTGGATGCGGTTTTCGGATCGAACTACGGCCCTGTAGCGGTGAAATGGAACACAGAAGAGGGGGGACAGTACAGCTACAGTGTGACAGTTCCGGCCAACACCACGGCCACGCTGACGCTGCCGAGCGCGCCCGAGGGTATGGAGCTTCGCGAAGGTGATGTTGCCGCCGGCGAGGCTGAGGGTGTGACCGATGTGACCGATGACGGCACTGTGGTGACGATGACTCTCGGATCGGGTAGCTACAGCTTCTCTACCGGAGCCGGCGAGGGTGGTCTGGATAGTGTGAAAACGGAGACGGGGATTGTTGTGATTCCCAATCCGTGTGACGATTACGTGACGGTGAAGGGTGCTGAAGGTGAGCTGACGCTGCGCAGCCTCGAAGGGGTGTTGCTTGACCGCGTTGCCGATGGCAACCGGGTTGAGATGGGCGCTTATCCCGCAGGTGTGTATCTGCTTACCGCTGACGGCGAGACCGTTAAGGTGATCAAGAGATAAATATATCCGCAATAAAGCGATGGCCGTGTGTCAGGGTTTCAGACACACGGCCATTGTTTTATGCGGCGGGCGGGGTCAGGGTTGACCGAAGTCGGGGAGTCCCTGCGGCGACCATGTTATTTCTTTCAGGCGGATGTCGTTGCGGGTGCCTTCGGGGCCGTTGGATTTGGCCTGGTAGAGCATGTAGTGGGTTGATTTGTCGGGGGATGAGACAACCGAAATGTTGGATGTGCCGAAAATGGGGCTGTCGGGCCCGGGGAGGAATTTGGGTTCGGAAGCCTTTGTCCATGAGCGGGGATCGAGGAGATCGGCCGATGTGGGGGCGTAGAGCATGCCGAGAGAATTGAAGATAGTCCAGATGCCGCTTGCGGAATATACCACGACAACGTGGCTGCCGTCGGGCGAGATCATGGCTTCGGGGTTTTCGTTGACGAAAATGGGGTAGGCCGAGCGGCTGCCGTCGGGGTTAATCCATTGGCGCTCCCACTCGTATTGCGGCATCGAGATCATGACACGCTCGGATTTGAGAGTCCACGGGTCGGCCATCTCGGCTATGAAAATGCACTGGGTTTCGTTTTCGGTGCGCTGTTTCTGCCATCCAGACCAGAGGAGGTATTGCCTGTCGCCGACCACGAATGTGGAGGGGTGGATTCCGAAGTTCCAGTCGTTGTTGGTTATGATGGGGCCGTGTTGAGTCCACTCTCCTTCAAAAGGGTTGTCGGAGGGGTTTTCAAGCACGTAGAGGTGGTGGTTGTCGGTGTTTCCGTTGTCGCCTTCGAAATAGAGATACCATTTGTTGTCGATGCGGTGAAGCTCCGGGGAGTAGAAGTGGCTCATGCCGTTGTGGGCCGATGTCATGATTATCTTGCTTTCGCCCTGTGAGAGGGTGGCGATGTCGGGGGATGCGTAGAGGGCTATGGTGTCGACGTGGACGGTCTGCATGGTGTAGTAGTAGACGCCCTTGTGCTGAGTGACATGGGGGTAGGCTCCCTGAGGGAAGATTATCTCAGGGGTATTGCCGGTTTCTTTCTCGCCGCAGGAGACGAGCATGAGCGTTATTGTTGTGAGAAGGCAGCAGATATAAGGTTTTAGTTCCATGACATTAACTTATGTTTTGCAAAAATACAAAATTAATTTTGTTATCCGGCTTATTTTCAGGAAAATCAGCGGTGGTGTTCTTTTTAGGATTTTAAAGGTGCGGGGGTTATGGGAAATTTTGCTAAATTTGTGGTCGGATGGAGTGTGGCGCAGGGAATAGATATCATGACTGACAACAGATCATAACCGATAAAAATTTAAGTTTTTTATGTTTAAGAAAATTTGTGTGACAGCCGGAGTGCTCGCAGCCGTTTTTCAGGCGCAGGGGCAGCAGACTATGGCGGAATTCAGTGTCTGCGACGGCGGAGAGATAACCGTTTCGGGGGGGACAGGTCTTGCCGGGGAAGAGTTTCTGTGTGACAAGAATGACCTGACTGTGTTCGAGGCCGAGAATGCCAACGGTCTTGAAATCGAGGTGAAAACCCTCGAGAAGTGGGTAGTGAAGGGGCTTGTGGTTGTGGCGGCCGAGAATGTGGAGGAGGCGCCTGCCAAAATGACCCTGTATGGGAGAAACGCCGGCGAAGACTGGACTGCGATAGGGAAGTTCGCCCGTGTGAAATACAGCGGTGGAGCCTACACGTCGTATATCGGGAAGACTTATGCCGCCCAGACCGCCGGGCGGCAGGAATTCAAGCTTGTGATAGACGAGGCCGGAAGTGAGGGGAAGGTGCGCATGGCCGAGATGCAGCTTCTGGGCTATCCCGAGAACGACAGCCGTAATGTGGCTGTAGAGGCGAACGGGGAGTTCTCGGCACCAGAATCTACCGAAAATCTGTGGGCGATAGGGGGTGGAAACTATGTCTCGCCTGTGACGATAAAGAATGTGAAGGGTGCCGACGGGATAGAGAATGCCTGGGTTGACTTCAGGTTCGACGAACCGACCGTGATAGATGGTTATGCCCTGACGGCCAACCCCTCGTCGGCAAGCACGATGCGTCCGGCCACATGGGATCTGATGGCGTCGGAGGATGGCGAGAACTGGGTTACGCTCGACATGCGCAACAATGAGGAGAGTTTCAACGCCGACAACTATCAGCAGCGCTATGAGCTTCCTTCGCGCGGAGCGGTGATAGACTATGCGGGTGTGGCCGACGAGATATACACGGTGATGCTCCGCGATTTCTATCGGGACTACTGGGGCGGGAAATATCTGGTGCACAGCTGGAATCCTGACGAGAGCAAGATAAACTGGGGATATAACTACTGGTGGATGGCGCACACGGTCGACGCCTTTACGGATGCTTATAACAGAACCGGAAAGCGGGTGTGGCAGACGCGTGCGATGCAGATAAAGAAGGGGATGTACACGGCTTATGACGCGGGACGTCAGGATCTGTGGAATTCGTATTACGATGACATGGAGTGGATGGCTATAGCCTGTATAAACGCTTACCGCAGCTATGGGGTTGACGAGTGGCTCAAAGAGGCCAAGCAGCTGTTTGAATGGATCTGGGGAGGATGGAGCGAGACCGGCGGTGGCGGCATTGCCTGGAACTGCGACGGTGGCCGTGACAGCAAGAACTCATGTTCGAACGCTCCGGCGATAATCATAGCGGCGCGTCTTTATGAAATTACCGGCGAAGAGCATTATCTGGAGAAGGCGAAGATGATTTATGAATTCATGCTGACCCACTCGCGTTTCGACGACGGTTTCATAAAGGATGCCCCAGGCAACGACAACCGCGGATGGACGTTCTCATATAACCAGGGCACCTGGGTGGGTGGTTTGCTGGAACTTTACAGGATAACCGGCGAGGAGACATACCGCGAGATAGCGACCGACCTTATGGACAAGTGTCTTGACGGGCGCTGGTATTCGCCTCACGGCATAATGCGCGAGCAGGGTGGTGGCGACGGCGGTCTGTTCAAGGGGATTTTTATCCGCTATATCACCGAATGGGTGGTTTCGGGGATGCTTGACGAGGAGCGTCAGTATCGCTATGCAAAATACCTGGTCGAGAATGCGAAGTCGCTCTATCAGGCGGGTCTGATCAAGCCGGAATATAAGGTTATGCCTTCGTGGCGCAGCCGCGAGGCCCGTTTCAACAACGATGACAACGGCGGCACGGGTGGCGACTATCATTCGTCGATTATGCTGAGTGGCCTGTTTCTGCTCGAGGGTGTCGACCTGATGAGGCGCGAGGGGATTCTGAACGATGACTATTCGGTGAAGAACGACCGTTTGGGCAAGCCTTACCGATATTACAGGATGCGTTTCACCGACAACCAGGGGGGACAGAATCTGCAGTTCGGTGCGCTGAGTCTTTATGGCGCCAAGGGTGACGCTTCGGTTGCGAAGGTCGATCTGTCGGGTAAAGGATTTGCCGTGAGCGGCGGCGCAGGGATGATAGAGATTTCGGGTGGCGCGGCCGGAACATCGGTTGCGGTGGTGCGCCCCGACGGGATGACAGTGGCGCGTGGCACGACCGTCGAGGGGGTTACCAGGATCGAGGCCGGCAGCGGAATCTATATTGTTAAGACGGGGGAACAGACCGATAAGGTTGCGGTGTACTGACCGGCCGGATGCTATTCTGTTCAAAGATGCTGAAAAACTGTTCACAGAGCCCTGTGAACAGTTTTTCAGCATCTTTGAACAGGAATTTTCAGTAATTTGGCATGATTTTAGGTTATTTTGCATCTGCATTCGGTGGGGAAGCCGATGCGACAGCCTTACAATGCCATTAGAAATAAACCAAAAAAATATATCAATTATCACATGAAGAACTTGCTAAAATATGCTGCGGTCTGCTGCACGGCGTTTGCCATGAACGCCCAGACAGCCGAGCTTTTTCAGCCTTACCAGTCGACCGACCTGCGTCTGCCGTCGGTTCCTCTGGTTGTTTCGGATCCCTATTTTTCGATCTGGTCTCCATATGACAATCTGACCGACGGATCGCCCCGCCACTGGACGAACGACGAGAAGCCTCTGGAGGGTCTGCTCCGTGTTGACGGCAAATCGTATCGTTTCATGGGTGTGAAGAACACCATATTCGAGACGATAGTTCCGATGGCCGACGAGATAGCGTGGACGGGTATGATGACCCGCGAGAATCCGGGCAACGGCTGGGAGAAACCCGGTTTCGACGATTCGAAATGGCGCAAGGCCGAGGGCGCGTTCGGTTCGCCCAACCTGAGCTTTGTGCGCACCCGCTGGGAGAAAGAGCACAGCGACCTTTATGTGCGCCGCGCAGTAGAACTGACTCCCGCCGACCTGGAGGGTGACCTGTTTCTGGTGTATTCGCACGACGATGTTTTCGAGATCTATATCAACGGCGCGCTTGTTGCCAAGACCGGCGAGACCTGGCGCGACGGCGTGAAACAAGAGCTTTCGGGCGAGCTGAAACAGCTGCTTCGTCCGGGCAAGAATGTGATCGCCGCCCACTGCCACAACACCACCGGCGGCGCTTATACCGACTTCGGCATTTACCGCAATGTTGGCGCCGAGGACGGCAACACAACCATCGCCACACAGAAGAGTGTGGATGTCATGGCCACATCGACCTATTACACCTTCGAGTGCGGCCCGGTTGAACTTGACCTGGTGTTCACCGCCCCGATGCTGATCGACAACTACGACCTGCTTTCGTCGCCGATCAACTATATATCATATCAGGTTCGCTCAACCGACGGCAAGGAGCATGACGTGCAGCTGATGCTGACCGCCTCTCCGCTGATTTCGGTTAACAAGGCCGCCCAGCCCACGCGCTCGACCACAGTTGAGCACAACGGTGTGAAATATCTCAAGACCGGTACCGTCGAGCAGCCTATTCTGGCCAAGAAGGGTGACCATATCTGCATAGACTGGGGTTATCTCTACATGCCGGCCATCAACGGCGAAGTGTGTCTCGGCCCCGATCAGGATATCAAGAGCAGCTTCCTGAAAACCGGCAAGCTTCCTGAAAGCGCCCCCGAGATTGTTGCCACCAAGGGTTCGGAGCGTCCGCTTCTGGCTTATGTGCACGATTTCGGCAAGACCAAAGACGCTTCGAGCTACACAATGCTGGGCTATGACGAGATCTACGATATCGAATATTTCTTCAAGCGCTACAAAGGCTACTGGGCACACAACGGCGAAGTGAGCATCTTCGACATGTTCAACACCATGAACAGCTCTTATGCCTCGGTAATGAACCGCTGCCGCGCTCTCGACAAGATGATCTATGACGACGCAATGGCCGTTGGCGGCAAGAAGTATGCCGAGCTGCTTTCGGGTTCTTACCGTCATGTGATCGCCGCCCACAAGCTGTTCAAGGATGACGAGGGGACACTGCTTTTCTTCTCGAAGGAGAACGACTCTAACGGTTGTGTGAACACCGTTGACCTGACCTATCCGGAGGCGCCTCTGTTCCTGTGCTACAATCCGGAGCTTCAGAAGGCCATGATGACCTCGATTCTGGACTACAGCCGCTCGGGCCGCTGGACGAAGCCTTTCGCCGCCCACGACCTCGGCACCTATCCTATTGCCAACGGCCAGGTTTATGGAGGTGACATGCCTCTTGAGGAGGCCGGCAACATGCTGACACTGATCGCCATGTGCTGCAAGCTCGACGGCAACACCAGCTATGCCGAACCTTACTGGGATATTCTCCAGACATGGACAGACTATCTGAGCGAGAACGGCCAGGATCCGGAGAACCAGCTCTGCACCGACGACTTCGCCGGCCACTGGGCACACAACGCCAACCTTTCGATCAAGGCGATCATGGGTATCGCCGGATTCGCCGAGATGGCAGCGATGAAGGGTGACATGGCTACCGCCAAGAAATATAACGACCGCGCCAAGGAGATGGCCGCCAAATGGGAGGCCGATGCCCGCGAAGGGAAGAAGGGCGACCTTCACTACCGCCTCGCCTTCGACCGCGAAAACACCTGGAGCCAGAAATACAATATGGTGTGGGACAAGCTTTGGAACACCGGAATCTTCCCCAACAACGCCATGCTGACCGAGGTGAACTACTATCTGAAGAAACAGAACAAGTATGGCCTGCCTCTTGACTCGCGCAAGGATTACACCAAGAGCGACTGGGTTATGTGGACAGCGGCAATGTCGCCCGACCAGAAAACGCTGATGAAGTTCATCGATCCGCTTTATGACTATGTGAACGAAACGGAGACCCGAGTGCCCATCAGCGACTGGTATGACACGGTTACAGGCCGCAAGACAGGCTTTATGGCCCGTTCGGTCATAGCCGGCCACTGGATGCCGGTTCTGGCAGAGAAACTTTCGGCCAAATAAGACAACGACAGGTATAAAATAAGGTAAGCAAGGATTGTTTTCAGATATTCTTCAGGCTACTCCCCGGCGGGTTTTCATTCCGCCGGGGAGCGCAGGGAGAAAATCGGAGGATTAAAAGGACAAATTATTAACTCACTTTTAACTACCATGAAATTTAGAACAATTACCCGCACAGTGGAGAGGCTTCTATTGGGAGCATGTATGACGCTGGTTGCAGGATTTGCGGTAAGTTGCAGCGATGACGACAAGGAAACTGCAGGAAAGCCGTATGATCCGTCGCAACCCGTTGTTATTACCGGTTTCACTCCGGAGACCGCCGGTTATCAGGAGGATATCATAGTCACCGGCCAGAATTTCGGAACAGACAAGAAGAATGTTACCCTGACCTTAGGCGGCAAGCAGGCCGTTATAGTGAATGTGATGGGTGACAAGCTTTATGCTTTTGTGCCCTCGGGCGCCTACACCGACAAGAACGAGGAGACCGGCGTATATACCGGCGAGATCGAGATTTCGGTGAGCGACGGCGAGGGGAATGTGAAGAGCGCCAAGGCGAGCAAGCTTTTCCGCTATATCCCGAAGCGTGTTGTAGGCACACTCTGCGGCTATCAGAATGAGAATGACAGCCAGGGTGAGGTCTGGGGATCGTTTGATGTTGCCGCCGGCTTCAACTCAGACGGCTGCTTCACGTTTGACCCCCTTTATCCGAACCGTCTTTACATAGCCTATGACCGTGGCGACGGCTTCATCGCGCAGCTTGACCTCGAGGCCCGCACCAGCACGCGCCTGATGACTGCATCGAAGTTCAACTCGAAGCGTCTGCGTAACATAGCGTTCACACTCGACGGCAAGTATATGCTTGTGTCGACCGACCGCGACGACAACAACTTCGAGTCGGCCTGCGTGTGGATTGTTGAGCGCAACTCGAACGGCACATTCTCCGATGCCTCGTCGGCACAGGTGCTTTCGCGCTACAAACAGTGTAACGGTGTGGCTGTTCACCCGATCAACGGTGAGATTTATTTCAACAGTTACTCGAACGGCGAGCTTTTCCGCCTCGATCCGAACGATTATTTCAATACGATCAACGCCGAACCTGACGAGGACGGCAACAAGCCTGAATGGTCAGGTCTGCGCACCGACGGCGCGTTCCGCGAGCTGTTCAAGATCCAGGACCCCTCGTATGAGTTCCAGATCACCATCCACCCCTCGGGCGACTACGCTTATCTGACGGTTATCAACCGCGACTATATTCTGCGCACCGACTATGACCACAAAAAGAAAGAGTTCACCACTCCCTATGTAGTGGCAGGCGCGAACGGCGCTCCGGACTGGGTTGACGCCGTGGGATCTAACGCCCGCCTGCACAAGCCCTATCAGGGTGTGTTCGTGAAGAATCCGCAGTATGTGGAGGAGGGACGTCCGGATGTCTACGACTACTATTTCTGCGATTATCTGAACTTCTGCGTGCGTTACATCACTCCCGACGGTCTGGTGCGCACCTATGCAGGGCGAGCACCCTCGACCAACGGTAACATCTGGGGCACCGAGGATGGCGACCTGCGTCTGCAGGCCCGTTTCCGCGACGTTTCAGGCCTTGCCTATGACGAGGAGCGTGACCGTTTCTATGTTCTTGACCACAACAACCGCCGCGTGCGCACCATCGGTATGGAGAGCACCGACATAGTCATGACACCTCCGGCCGATGACGACGAGACCGAGGGCGGTGAAGGCACTGAAGGTGGCGCCGAAGGTGGCGAGGAATAAGAAGGGAAGTGAGAGTATATATGTAATCAGCTTGAATCTAATAACGTTACAATAAAATGAAAGAACGAATAGTGACGCTGTTGACAGCCGCGACCCTGACCTCGGGACTGGCGATGGCGAAGATATACACCGGTACGGTATTGAACGAAGCCGACGGTGAGCCGCTGATCGGAGCTACCGTTTCAGTAAAGGGCACATCGGTTGTCGTGGCTACCGACATCGACGGTAACTATCGCATAGATATACCTGAAAAGGGTAAGACTCTTGTGGTGAATTATATCGGCATGGTGCCGCAGGAGCTTCCGGTCAGAAGCCTTGACGAGCGTGACCAGCTGATCCGTCTTGCCGAGAAGTCGAACGCTCTGAACGAGGTTGTTGTAACCGGTATGGGAGCGCGCAAGAAGATAACCGTGACCGGAGCCGTGACGAACGTGGATGTAGACGACATGAAGCATTTCAGCACGTCGAATCTGTCGAACGCCCTTGCGGGTAATGTGCCGGGCATCATGGCGCGCCAGACTTCGGGTCAGCCGGGTAAGAACAAGTCGGAGTTCTGGATCCGCGGTATCTCAACTTTCGGTGCCGGTACCGGCGCCTATATCCTTGTTGACGGTTTCGAGCGCGAGAGCATCGACGACCTTAACATCGAGGATATCGAGACGTTTACGGTGCTGAAGGACGCATCGGCCACCGCGATCTACGGATCGAAGGGTGCGAACGGTGTTGTGCTTATCACGACCAAACATGGTAAGGCGGGCAAGGTGAATGTTTCGGCCAAGTTCGAGACATCGTATAACGCCCGTACCAACACGCCCGACTTTGTTGACGGTCTGACTTACGCGTCGCTTCTGAACGAGGCCAGCGTGACCCGCAGCAACGGTGTGTATTTCACCCCGACGGAGCTTGAGCTTTTCCGCAACGGTCTCGACCCCGACCTGTATCCGAACGTTGACTGGAAGGATCTGATTCTGAAAGATGGCGCCATGAGCTATCGCGCCAACGTGAACATAAGCGGCGGCGGCAACACGGCCAGATATTATGCCTCGATGTCGTATGTAAACGACGAGGGTATGTATAAGACCGACAGCAACCTGCGCGAGAAGTATAACACCAACGCCAACTACAGCCGCTGGAACTACCGTCTGAACCTCGATATCGACCTCAGCTCGACCACGCTGCTGCGTATCGGCACATCGGGCGACCTTTCGATGCGTAACTCTCCGGGTATGGGCGACACCGACACCTGGAACTCGCTTTTCGGCTACAACGCTATCCTGACCCCGATCATGTATAGCAACGGATATGTGCCGATGGTGAACATGAACCGCGACGACCTTCGCACCAACCCGTGGGTAATGACCACGCAGACCGGTTACAAACAGGAGTGGAACAACAACCTTCAGAACAACCTCTCGCTCGAGCAGGATCTGAAATTTGTGACTCCGGGTCTGAAATTCACCGGCCGTCTGGGTTATGACACATACAACTACAACTGGATCAACCACCTTCAGCAGCCTGACCGCTGGTATGCCAACGGCCGCGACAAGGAGACAGGCGAGATTATCTTCGACAAGATCAAAGACCGCCAGGATATGGTGCAGAGCTCGGGCAACGAGGGATCGCGCCGCATCTTCATCGACCTGCTTCTGAGCTACAACCGCGAGTTCGGCAAGCACCATGTGGGAGCCAACCTTAAGTACACCTACGACAATGACCTCAAGACCCAGAACATCGGCTCTGACATCAAGAACGGTGTGGCCCGCAAGAATATGGCTCTGGCAGGCCAGGTGCTCTACAACTGGGACTACCGCTATTTCGTTGACTTCAACTTCGGTTACAACGGATCGGAGAACTTTGCCGACGGCCACCGTTTCGGTTTCTTCCCCGCCGCATCGGCCGGCTGGAACCTCAAGCGCGAGGCGTTCCTGAAGGATGTGAACTGGATCGACCAGCTTAAGATACGCTATTCTTACGGTAAGGTGGGTAACGACAAGATCTACGAAGGAAACAACCTGATCCGTTTCCCTTATCTGTATTCGATCGACTATGTGCGCGACAGTGAGGGCGACCCCAAGAATGTATGGAACTTCGGAACGCTCAACAGTCCGACACGTCCGGCCTATCAGCAGGGTCTGCACTATTCGGCCCTGGCATCGAACAATGTGACATGGGAGGTGGCCACGAAGCAGGACGTCGGTCTTGACATCGGTCTGTTCCACAACACGTTCTCGATGACGGTCGACTATTTCCACGAAAAGCGTACTGGTATTTACATGAAGCGTGAGTTCCTTCCCGGAACCATGGGTCTGGAGCAGTCGCCGTGGGCCAACGTGGGCGCTGTGAAATCGGAAGGTGTTGACGGCCATTTCCGTTATGAGAACCGTTTCGGCGATGTTACGCTGACTGTGCGCGGTAACATGACATACAGCAAGAACACTATTCTTGACTATGACGTGGAGAACAATGTTTATCCTTACCAGTATCAGACAGGCTATCGCGTTGACCAGGTTCGCGGTCTTGTTGCCGAGGGACTGTTTGCCGACTATGACGATATCCGCAACTCGCCCAAACAGATGTTCGGCGATGTGCAGCCGGGCGACATCAAGTATAAGGATGTGAACGGTGACGGTATTGTTGACGACAACGACGTTGTTGCCATCGGCGCCACCAGCCGCCCGAACCTGACCTATGGTGTCGGTGCGTCGGTGATGTGGAAAGGTTTCGACTTCAACGTGCACTTCCAGGGCGCGGGCAAATCGAGTGTGCTGATCAACGGCAAGACCGTGTGGGCATTCAGCCAGGACCGTTACGGTCAGATTCTGGCCGACCTGGTTGACGACCGCTGGGTTGACAGCGAGACAGCCGCCCAGCTTGGTATTCCCGCCAACGAGAATCCGAACGCGTCTTATCCCCGTTTGGTATATCTGCAGGGTAATGCCGGACACAACAACTATCGTGCGTCGTCGTACTGGATGCGCGACATGAGCTATGTGCGCCTTAAGAACCTCGAGTTCGGCTACAGCCTGCCTAAGGATCTTCTGAGCCGCATCCACTTCGAGAATGTACGTTTCTTCCTGCAGGGCGCCAACCTTCTGACATTCTCGAGCTTCAAGCTTTGGGATCCGGAAATGGGAAGCGAGAACGGCGAGAAATATCCTCTTACCCGCTCTGTTACTCTGGGCGTGCAGATCAATCTATAAACATGACTGTTGTACCGAAACGATTAGAATATTATCATGAAAAAATATATAGCAATCTCAATGTTGGCCCTTGCGGGTGGTGTCTCGGCGATGCTGTCGTCGTGTGAGGACGCGCTCGATGCCGACAAATATTTCGATGACCGTGTGACACTGGAATCGGTGTTCACCGATATCAACCAGACCAACGGATGGCTTTCGCAGTCGTTCTCGTATCTGCGCGGCGCTCTTGCCGACGTGGTTACCAAAGAGCAGAACGGTGTGGGATGGCATGTGTTTGCCGACGACTATTATTACGGCGACCGTGACCCGAACCGTGGCGACGGCTATGTGTACATGGGATCGTATAACGCCTTCAAGCAGGGTGACTATGACGAGAATTATGGTTCGGAAGCATGGACTAACGCCTACAAGGGTATTTTCCAGGCATCGGTGTTTATCCACAATATCTGGCGCAACGACAAGCTGACCGAGGCCGAGCGCCAGGACATGAAGGGTCAGGCCCGTTTCGTGCGCGCCTACTACTACTGGATGCTTCTGAGAAAATACGGCCCTGTGCCCATCATGCCCGACGAGGGTGCCGACTACACGAAGGATTATCAGGAGCTGTCGTATCCGCGTAGCTCTTATGAGGATGTGGCTGTGTTTATCGCCAAGGAGATGGAGCAGGCGTGCCGCGAGCTTCAGACATGGAGCCGCCACCAGGACAACACCACCGAGGAGAATATTATCCGCCCGACCCGCGGAGCGGCTCTCGCCACCCGCGCCCTGGCCTATATCTATGCTGCCAGCCCTCTTGCCAACGGTCAGCTTGCCAATGGCTCGCACCCCGGAGGCGTGAGCGACGCTTTTGCCAAAACGCTTGTGAACAAGGACGGCACTCCGCTGCTGGGCCTGAGCTATGATGAGTCGAAATGGGCCCGCGCGGCCGCTGCCTGCCGCGACGTGATCGAGTGCCCCGCGGGATATGAGCTTTATCATGCCGGTGTGGTTACTGTTGACAACAAACCGGGCGGTTATCCGAAAACCATCACTCCGTTTGACGACGGCGATTTCTCGACCAAGGCGTGGCCGGAAGGTTATGCCGATATCGACCCTTATCTGTCGTATCGCGACCTGTTCAACGGCGTTGTGCCTCTGGGCAACTCGGAGATCATCTTCTCGCGCGGCTATAACGCCTCGACCTTTGACAACTGGCACTCGAACATCGACGGTTTCGTGTCGCACCAGATGCCTAACTCGCTGTTCGGCTTCAACTGCCACGGTCTGACCCAGAAGATGGTGGACGCCTACTATATGAAGGACGGCTCGGACTGCCCGGGCAAGGATGACGAGCAGAACGGCGGCGACGGCTCGGCCCGCCCCAAGGGGTGGACAACGAACGCCCGCGGCGAGTATCCCTACACCAAGTATCCTCCGCTTGACCAGGGTGTGTCGATGCAGTATGCCGACCGCGAGCCGAGGTTCTATGCTTCGGTGGCTTATAACGGCTCACGCTGGTGGAACGCCAGCAACAAGGCTACTGACAAGTATCCGCAGATCTACTACTGGCGCGGAACCACCTCGAGCACAACTTCGTCGGGAACCACCGAGACTCAGAACAACGGTTATCTGAACACGTCGTATTATCTGCGCACCGGTATCGGCTGCAAAAAGTATGTGCACCCGACCGACTATCGCGAAGTGCGCGACGGCAGCGACTATGGTAATTTCAACCACAAGTGGGAGCCGGCCATCCGCTACGCCGATATCCTGCTGATGTATGCCGAGGCTCTCAACGAGCTGACCCAGAGCTATCAGATTAAGTCGTGGAACGGCGAGACGGTCTATAACGTAAGCCGCGACGTAACGGAGATGAAGCGAGGCATCCGCCCTGTGCGCTGCCGTGCCGGTGTGCCTGACTATACTCTGGCCGAGTACAACAATCCCGACGAGCTCCGCGCCAAGATCAAACGCGAGCGCATGATCGAGTTCCTTGCCGAAGGTAAGCGTTACTATGACCTCCGCCGCTGGATGGACGCTCCTATCGAGGAGTCGAAGCCTGTTTATGGCTGCAATGTGCTGATGACCGAGAAGGAGAAAGATGAGTTCCAGAAGATTGTGCCTGTCTACAATCTGCCGACGGTGTTCTCTGAGAAGATGTATTTCTGGCCTATCTCGTTCACAGAGCTGAAACGGAACCAGAATCTGGTGCAGAACCCGGGCTGGAAGGATTATGATTAAAGTTTAAGTAAGTAAGTGTTCAAATTTAATTGATAGCAAGTGGACGAAAATCTGTTACACAAGCTCGCATATTGTATAAATTAAATTTGAACACTTACTTAACTGATCAAAATTATTTTGGTTACCTGAAAAACAGAAACAACTATGTTGAAAAGAAATAAGATATTCGGTGTGTGCATGCTCGCTGTGGGCGCACTGACACTGACTACCTCTTGTAACAATGACTGGGAAGAGGAGCAGTACAAGCATTATATTGGATTCAAGGCTCCGCTTGACACGGACGGGAACAGTGTTGGCGTGACTACGGTCTATGTGCCTTACACCCGCCTTGACAAGGATCTGAAGCCGATGTACGGGCAGCAGGGTGAGTCGCACTACAATCTGCCGGTTGTGGTGAGCGGCTCGACCACCAACCCTGACAATCTGACGGTGAATATCGCCCAGTCAGACACGCTGGCAACGCTCAACTATGAGCGTTTCAGCAACCGTCAGGAGCTGTGGTATGTGAATATGTGGGATTTCGCCGATGTGCCGAGCACGATCAATATCGCCGCGGGTCAGGATGTTGCGCTTCTGAACATCCGTTTCCACTTCCAGGGGATCGACCTGAGCGACCGTTACCTGCTGCCGCTGACAGTGGCTCCGGGTGCGGGCTATGAGAGAAATCCGCGCAAGCATTATGCCACGGCGATGCTGCGTGTGCTGCCTTACACTGACTATGCCGGTGTGTTCCAGGCCACCAACCTGAAGTTCTATATCGTTTCGGGCGGTGTTACTGACAATGAGCCGGGCGGTATGAAAACTGTGCAGACCTATGTGGTTGACGAGAATACGGTGTTTTTCTATGCCGGACAGTTTGACGAGAGCAGCCAGCTGCGCAAGGATTTCAAGGTTTTCGCGAAGTTTGTGCCTGAAGAGGGAACCGAAGGCAAACGTGGCTTCGTAGACATGTGGTCGGATAATCCGGAAATGGATTTCGCTCAGAACACACGGTCGACCTACACCACGGTTGAGGCTCCGGACGAGGTGCAGACCTATATTGTTCGCCGCACTCTGATTATCAACGATATCGACTATGTGTTTACCGACTATCGCTCGGCAGTAGGGTCGAAGATTGTGTATAACGTGAAGGGCAGCATGGCCATGGAGCGTAAGCTCAACACCCAGATGCCGGAGGAAGACCAGATTGTTTTTGAATGATCGGGTTGATGACCTGACAGAAAATATGAGTTAAATTCGAGAGGGTGTGTCGTCGGTGTGACTGGCATGCCCTCTTGGTTTAAGTTGAAAATAAGGAGGATTTATGAAAAAACTGTTTCTGACAATTGCGGCCTGCGCGGGGTTCGCTGCCTGGGGCGCGGATCTGACCGATGTGGAGCTGGCTGTGCGCAACCTGAACCGGGCCATGGATATAGCCGACGCTTCGTGGGAGACTTCGATAAAGGGTAGCGACAGCAACCTTTATATGGCCGACAGCTATAATCTTGAGACGGGGGTGGCGTCGGGCCCTTCCGACATATGGCCGCTGACGGCGGCTGTGGAGGCTCATTGCTCGATTCTTGAGGCTCTGGAGGCTGTTAAGGATGTGGATGCCACGCTCTACGGCAATACGTGGGATCTCTATCGGGAGCGTCTGGAGCTGCTGATAGACAATCTGGAGTATTACAGGGGGAGCTACCGCCGGCCTTCGTATGCCACGGCCAACAAGGAGTGGAAACCTTATGCCGTGCCCCGTTCAAACACACGCGGCGGCGCGAATGTGACCGGGATTCTGAATGTCTATGACGACCAGATGTGGCTCTCGCGCGAGCTTATCCGCGCCTACCGGGTTACGGGCAATGAGGATTACCGCGATCTGGCGGCTTATCTGGCCGACTATGTGATTGACGGATGGGACTGCTGGCGCGACGAGAACGGCGAGGAATATGGTGGTATAACCTGGGGGCCGGGCTACAACTCGAAGCACGCGTGCAGCAACGCTCCGATCATCCAGCCGCTTGTGTGGCTTTCGGAGATCTATGAGGGGAGCGGTGAGGAGATGGAGTTCTATTACCGAGACGGTGAGAACGCCGTGAAGCATGAGTCGCGCGAGCGGTCGGAGCTTTATCTGGAGTTTGCCCGCAAGGTGTATGACTGGCAGCTGAAGCATCTGTTTGACCGCAATACGGGTGTTTACTGGGACATGATGGGTGCCGACAACACTATACAGGTGTCGCGCGGATATCGTCAACATGTTGACTGCGGCGGCCCGACGGGCACGTTTTTCAGCTATAACACCGGCACTATGATTGCCGGCGGCGCGGAGCTTTACCGTGTGACGGGCGAGGAGCGCTACCGCACGGAGATGAGTGTTTCGGTGAAGGGGGCGATGAACCGTTTTACGCGTTATATAAGGAAGCTTACGGCATATGTGTTCAATACGGACGAAACGGCCATGAGCGGCTTCAACACGTGGTTCAACGATGTGCTTCTGAGGGCTCTGGCCGACGCGGAGGAGTTTTGCGAGAACAGTTCGGCCACTACGGGGCTGAAATCGACCCAGACTGTGCTCGACTATGCTTTCGAGAACCATAACCGGGGGAATATGCTGCCTATAAAGCTTGTTGACGGGTGGGGCAATGACAATCAGACGAAGGCTTTTCACCAGTTCTCGTTTGCGTCGGAGTATGCCGTGCTGGCTAAACGGCTGATGAAGAACCAGGCTTCGGACGGTGTGGAGAATGTGGCTGCCGATCGAGAGGCTGTGGCTGCCGACGGGATGGTCTACACCCTCGGCGGTGTGGCTTTGGGGCATATGGCCGATCTGGAGGGGAGGCTCCCTCAGGGGGTGTATGTTACGGGTGGAAAGAAGATGGTTGTGAGGTGATGTGACCTGACTGCATATTTGTCAATAAGGAAATGAGGCAAGGCCCCGTGTCAAAAAAAAATGGGATTTGACACGGGGCCTTGAATTGATGGCGGGGAGGGGTCAGCGTTTGCGGCGCCCTCCGAAACAGTCGTTGTGAATCTTGATGGCGAAGACTATGGCCGACGACCCTCCGGTGAGGATGTTGGTTATGACCAGCGGCCAGTTCACGGGGTCGCTCAGGAGCCCCTGCACGATGAAGAAGATGGCTCCCAGCCCCATGAGGAGGAATGTGGGGAGGGCTATGGAGTCGGTGTCGCGTGTGCGGATGGTGTAGATTGCCTGTGGCATGTAGCCGCAGACCATACATATGGCGGCGAGATAGCCGAAGATGTTGAATAGGGTCATAGACTGGTTGTTTTTGGGTTGCTGAGTGGGGGCCGGGGTGTCAGATCTCTTTGTTGACACCGAGCCCGAAGAGGGCGTAATCGTAGAGAACGGGATCGTCGGGGCGCAGGGTTCTGAGAACGGATGTGAGCTCGAGAACCGCGCGGCGGTCGTTGGCGCGTCGGGTGAGCAGTCCGAGCGAGCGGGCTGTGTTGCCGACATGTACGTCGAGGGGTATGAAGAGCTGAGAGGGGGAGAGCAGGGGGCGCCACACACCGAGATCGACGATGCCGTCGTCGCGCACGAGCCAGCGCAGGGCCATGTTTATGCGTTTTAGGGCTGTGTTGTCGAGGTTCTGCGGTAGGCAGCGTGAGTCGGCCACTCCGCCGTTGGCTTCGCGCAGCTCGTGGTTCATGGCTTCTACGAGTTTCCATGCGGGTGTCTCGTGGAGATGCACCTGCCGGCTGCGGGCGAATTCCATGAGCGATCCGTGACGCCTGTAGATGCGGTTGAGCCCTCTGAGGTAGTGGCGCATGTCGGCGGCGAAGAATGTGCGGGGGATGTTGCCGTCGGGCAGATCCTCGTAGCCTTCGTCGAGCAGGTAGGCGTGTGGCTGCCAGTCCATGAGGCGCAGCATTTTCTCGCAGTTGCGGCATATCATGGTGCGGTTTCCCCAGGCTATCGTGGCTGAGAGGAGCGCGGTTATCTCGATGTCCTGAAGGGATGTGAACCGGCGCGGGAACTGCACGGGGTCGCTGCCGATAAACTCGGGCGAGTTTATGCGGCGGGCGGCCTGGTCGAGCAGTTCGGCGATGTCGGAGGGTATGGCGCCTGCGTGGGCGGTGTGGGCGGGATGTGTCATTTCTTGCGTCGTGAGCGTGTGAGCCTGAGCACCTGGGCCGTGCGCGGTGGGAGGTAGAGTTTGAGCCACTCTTTGCCGATGGGCTCGTAGAGCGGATCGTATTGCGTGAGGTGCTCGACGTTTTCATCGATGTTGCCGAATCCGCCGAACTCGGGGCTGTCGGATGAGAGCACGAGGCGGTATTTTCCGACGGGTGCGAGGATTCCGTAGTCGCTGAATGCTTTGTCGGGTGAGAAGTTGAATACGAACACGAGCATTCCGCGGCGGAAGGCGAGCACCTGATCGGAGTCTTTCTCCCAGAGTTTCTCTATGCCGAGGGCCTGGAAGTTGTTGACTCCGCTGACGAGCTCGACCATGGCGTTGTCGAAGTTGTTTAGGAATTTGTACTGGAGGTCGTCGCGGTCGACGAGATCCCACTGCCGGCGGGCGTATTTGTAGCTCCATCCGTTGCCTTCGCGGGGGAAGTCGATCCATTCGGGGTGTCCCCATTCGTTGCCCATGAAGTTGAGGTAGCCTCCGTTGATTGTGGCGAGTGTTACGAGGCGTATCATTTTGTGGAGGGCTATGCCGCGTGTCACGGCCATGTTGTTGTCGCCCACCATCATGTGCCAGTACATCTCTTTGTCGATGAGGCGGAAGATCACGGTCTTGTCGCCGACCAGGGCCTGGTCGTGGCTTTCGACGTAGGAGATTGTCTTTTCGTCGGCGCGGCGGTTGGTGAGTTCCCAGAAGATCGATGTGGGGTGCCAGTCTTCGTCTTTTTTCTCTTTGAGGGTCTTGATCCAGTAGTCGGGGATGCCCATTGCCATGCGGTAGTCGAAGCCGAAGCCTCCGTCGCGGAATTTGAGCGCTATTCCCGGCATTCCGCTCATCTCTTCGGCTATGGTCAGGGCGTCGGGATTTATCTCGTGTATGAGCTTGTTGGCGAGTGTGAGATAGGTTATGGCGTTTGTGTCCTGGTTGCCGTCGTAGTAGTCGCCGTAGCCTCCGAAGGCTTTTCCGAGTCCGTGATCGTAGTAGAGCATCGATGTCACGCCGTCGAAACGGAAGCCGTCGAAGTGGTATTCCTCAAGCCAGTATTTGCAGTTTGAGAGCAGGAAGTGGAGCACTTCGTTTTTTCCGTAGTCGAAGCAGAGCGAGTCCCATGCGGGGTGCTCACGGCGGCTGTCGCCGTAGAAGTATAGGTTGTGTGAGCCGTCGAGGCGTCCGAGCCCTTCGTTTTCGTTTTTGACGGCGTGGGAGTGAACGATGTCCATTATCACGGCTATTCCGAGCTGATGGGCGCGGTCGATGAGGCTCTTGAGGTCGTCGGGTGTTCCGAAACGCGAAGAAGCTGCGAAGAAGCTCGACACGTGGTAGCCGAACGATCCGTAGTAGGGGTGTTCCTGTATTGCCATTATCTGGATGGCGTTGTAGCCGTCGGCAGCGATGCGTGGCAGGATGTTGTCGCGGAATTCGATGTATGAGCCAACGCCTTCGGTCTGCTGGGCCATGCCGATGTGGCATTCGTAGATTAGCAGGGGGCGTGTGTCGGGCACGAAGTGCTCCACCTGCCAGCGGTAGGGGGCTGTGTCCCATACCTGTGCGGAGAATATGGCGGCGTTTTCGGCCTGCACGACGCGTGTGGCGTAGGCGGGGATGCGCAGTCCCTGCCCTCCGGGCCAGTGCACGCTCATTTTGTAGTGCTGGCCGTGGCGCAGGCGGTCGGCTGGGATGTGTATCTCCCAGACTCCGTTTTCGAGTTTTTTCATCGAGTAGGCGGCTTTTTCCTCCCAGTCGGAGAAGTCGCCCACAAGGAATATCTGTGTGGCGTTTGGCGCCCATTCGCGGAATACCCACCAGTCGCCCTGGCGGTGCAGCCCGAAATACTGATGGGCGTTGGCGAAGTCTTTGAGCGAGTTGCAGTGTGAGGTGAGCTCGGCTTCCTTGCGGATGGCGTCGTCATGGCGGCCGTCGATGGCTGTGGCGTATGGTTCGAGCCAGGGATCGTCGCGGTATATGGCAAGCCTTTTGTTGGCGGGCCTGTTTTTTTTCGGAGCTGTGGTTTTCACGGCCTTGTTTCCGGTTTTTTCTGTTTTTTTGTCAGCCTTTTTCATAGGTAACTGTTTGAAAATGTCTTAAACTACGGGGGTGTTTTCATCGCCGAGAAGGCGGTAGGCGGCTGCAAACGGGCTAAGGCGGTTGTCGAGCACCTGGGTCTCGTATTGCGTTATAAGGGCTGCGCGTTGGGGGTTTTCATAGAACCGGCGGCGCAGTTCGGAATCGATTGTCTCATACATCCAGTATCGTGCCTGCTCGTGGCGTCGGCGGGTGAAGTAGCCGTTTTGTGTCACGAAGCTGAAATAGCGGTCGATCATGTCCCACACTTCGGCTATCCCGATCTCGAAGTAGCCTGAATAGCAGAGCACTTCGGGAGTCCATCCCGACGGGGGGGTGGGGAAGAGGTGGAGGGCCGACCGGAACTGAGCCTGGGCGAGGCGTGCGCGGTCGATGTTGTCGCCGTCGGCTTTGTTTATCACAATGCCGTCGGCCATCTCCATTATTCCGCGCTTTATGCCCTGAAGCTCATCGCCTGTTCCGGCGAGCTGTATGAGCAGGAAGAAGTCGACCATGGAGTGTACGGCGGTCTCGCTCTGCCCCACGCCGACGGTCTCGACAAATATGTTGTCGTAGCCGGCGGCCTCGCAGAGGATTATTGTCTCGCGGGTTTTGCGGGCCACGCCTCCGAGCGATCCGGCCGAGGGTGAGGGGCGGATGAAGGCGTCGGGGTGGACAGAGAGTTTCTCCATGCGGGTCTTGTCGCCAAGGATGCTTCCGCGCGAGCGCTCGGACGAGGGGTCGATGGCGAGAACGGCGAGCTTCCCTCCGTTGCGGAGCACGTGAAGGCCGAAGACGTCGATCGATGTCGATTTTCCGGCTCCGGGCACGCCTGTTATGCCTATGCGGCGGCTTTTTCCTGAATGGGGGAGGCATTTCTCGATGACTTCGCGGGCTATGGCCTGATGGGCGGGAGCCATGCTCTCGACCAGTGTCACGGCTTTTGCCAGGCGCGTCACGTCGCCTTTGAGTATCCCCTCCACAAGGTCGGCCGCCGAGGGGAGCTGCTGCCTGCGCCGTGGTCTGAGATATGGGTTGACTACGGGTGGCTGGCTGACGCCTGCGTTGACGTTGAGGCCTGTGAAGCGTGGGTCGTTTTCGGGATGATCGATGCCTGTGGCGGCTTTGTTATCTTCCATAATCAAGTGTGGTGTCAGAGATGTTTTAAAGGGTCAGTGGGCTTCGAGCCAGTTGTGACCCGAACCGGCGGCTACTTCGAGGGGCACTGTGCCGCTGAAGGCTCCGGCCATTGTTTTCACAACGAGGGGTGTTAGCTCGGCAAGCTCCTCCTGGGGCACGTTGAACACAAGCTCGTCGTGAACCTGGATGATCATGCGCGAACGCATGCCGCGGGCAATGATCTCGTTGTGGATGCGGATCATGGCCAGCTTTATGATGTCGGCGGCCGAACCCTGCAGCGGCGCGTTGACGGCGTTGCGCTCGGCGAAACTGCGCACGGTGGCGTTGCGCGAGTTGATGTCGGGGAGGAAGCGCTTGCGCCCCATGATGGTGGAGACGTAGCCTTCGCGGCGCGCCCGTTCAACCGACTGTTCTATAAACTCGCGGATGTGGGGATATGTTCGGAAATAACCTTCGATAAGTTCGCGTGCCTCGGCGCGGGGGATGCCGAGCCGTTCGGCCAGACCGAATGCCGAGATGCCGTAGACGGTGCCGAAGTTGGCGGTCTTGGCGTTGCGTCGCTGCTCGTCGGTCACTTCGTCGAACGGCACGTGATAGATTTTCGCGGCCGATGCCTTGTGGATGTCGAGCCCCTGGCGGAAAGCTTCGGTCAGATCGGGGTCGTTGCTGAGTGCGGCCAGCAGGCGCAGTTCGATCTGGGAGTAGTCGGCCGAGAGGATGAGGCATCCTTCGTCGGCGATGAAGGCGCGCCTGATCTCGCGTCCGTCGTCGGTGCGTATGGGTATGTTCTGGAGGTTAGGCGAGGCTGAGGAGAGGCGCCCGGTGGCTGTCATGGTCTGGTTGTAGACGGTGTGGATTTTTCCGGTTTCGGGATTCACCATGTCGGGGAGGGCGTTGATATAGGTGCTGAGAAGCTTTTTCAGTGCTCTCGCCTCGAGGATGACGTTTACGAGCGGATGGGCCGACCGGTATTTCTCAAGCACTTCCTCGGCGGTGGAGAATCCCCCTTTCTTTGTGCGCCGGGCCTTGGGGTCGAGCTGCAGTTTGCCGAAGAGGATCTCGCCGACCTGCATGGGTGAGCTGAGGTTGAATTTCTCGCCGGCGAGGGTGTAGGCCTGCTCTTCAAGATCTTTGAGCTGGCGTGTGAGGCTGACAGACTGGCGGTTAAGTTCGCCGACGTCGATGCGCACCCCTGTCCATTCCATGTCGGCCAGCACGCGGGCCATGGGGATCTCGATGGTGTCGAACAGCTCGAGCTGTGAGTTCTGCACCAGGAGGTCGCGCAGCGGGGCCATGAGGCGCAGGGTTATGTCGGCCTGTTCGCAGGCTATTTTCACTGTCTCGGCCTCGGGGAGGGGGGTGTGAGGCTTGCGTGGCTCGGTGTAGTCGCACATGCGGTATCTGAGCAGACTCATGGCTATGTCGGCCAGCCGGTGGCGCATCTCGGGCTGGAGCACGTAGTGTGCCAGCGATGTGTCGAAACAATTTGATGTTATGTCGATCCCTTCGCGGCGCAGGATAACCATGTCGCGCTTTATGTCGTGGCTCACAATGGTCAGCGCGGGTGAGGCGAAGAGTGGAGCGATGGCTTCGAGAGTCTGTTTCCGCAGGGTGGTGTCGGCTGGGAGGGGGATGTAGCATGCGGCGGCGGTGGCGTGGCTTACGGCTATGCCCCGCAGGTCGGCTGTCATGGCGTCGGCGCCTACGGCGTAGAGAGAGACAGCGGCGTTCGGTGAGCCGGTGGCGCGGCTGACGAACCGCGCGGCGGCCTCGGGTGTGAGGGCTTCGGTATAGGCTGTGTCAGCTTCGCTGTAGGCTTGTGTGGTGTCGGAGGCGGACGATGTGTCTTCCCCTTCGATAAAGTCGAACAGAGAGCCTGTAAATGGCTCTGACGAGGTGTCGGGTTTTGCCTTTGAGCGCGATGCCTGGGAGGGTGCGGCTGCGGTGCGGTCGAGCCGGCTCAGGAATGTCTTGAACTCGAGGCGCGTGAAGATGGCACGCAGGCGGTCGACATCCTCATGCTCGCGGCGGAGGTTGTCGAAGTCGACCTCGACGGGGACATCGCATTTGATTGTGGCGAGCTGTTTCGAGAATGCTATCTGGTCGGCGTTGTCGCGGATTTTCCGTCCGATGGCTCCGGCGATTTCGTGGGCCGAGGCCAGCAGGTTCTCGACCGAACCATATTCCTTTATCAGTTTCACGGCTGTTTTCGGCCCTACGCCGGGGCATCCGGGGATGTTGTCGATAGAGTCGCCTTCGAGTGCGAGAAGGTCGATGACCTGATGCGGGGAGCTGATCTCGTATTTGGCGCACACCTCGCTGACTCCGCGCACTTCAAAGCCTTCGCCGCGCAGCGAGGGACGGTACATGAAGATGCGGTCGGTGACGAGCTGGCCGTAGTCTTTGTCGGGGGTCATCATGTAGGTGGTGTAGCCTTGCGCGGCGGCCTTGCGGGCCAGGGTTCCGATCACGTCGTCGGCCTCGTAGCCCGGAATCTCGAACACGGGGATGTTGTAGGCCTCGACGATCTCTTTTATGACAGGCACAGAGAGTGTTATATCTTCGGGCTGCGCCTCGCGGTTGGCTTTGTAACCGCTATACATCTCATGGCGGAATGTGGGCCCGTGGGGGTCGAAACATACGGCTATATGGGTGGGGTTCTCTTTTCTGAGCACATCCTGAAGGGTGTTGCAGAAGCCGAACACCGCCGATGTGTTGAAACCGTCGGAGGTGATGCGTGGCGAGCGTATCAGAGCGTAATATGCCCTGTAGATCAGGGCGTAGGCATCGAGTAGAAAAAGTTTTTTGTCATCCATGGACTTTGGTGGGAGAGAGAGACAGAGCTAAAAAATCATTAATTCACAAAGTTAATTAATCTCTGATAATTAACAATTATCCGAGGTGAAAAGTGTGTTGCGGAAAATTTTGCTAACTTTGTGTCGGATTGACATGGGCAAACAAGTTGCCCGTGTTGTGTGTTATTGATTTCGATATGGCAGAATTTGAATCGCAGCCGCTGATAGGGCTGACTCTCGAGGGGCTGAGAAAGGTGGCCTCGGAGTGTGGCATGCCTTCGTTCAGCGCCAGGCAGATGGCGCAGTGGCTTTATGTGAAGAGGGTTACGGACACAGACGCTATGACAGACCTGTCGAAGCGGGCCAGAGCCTCGCTCCGGGAGCATGGTTTCGTTGTGGGTCGCGAGGCCCCGGTGGCCGAGGCTCTGAGCGTCGACGGCACGGCCAAGTATCTTTTCCGTGGCGTGGGCGACCGCGACATCGAGAGCGTGTATATCCCCGACCGCGACAGGGCCACGCTGTGTGTGTCGTCGCAGGCCGGATGCAGGATGAACTGCTCGTTCTGCATGACGGGGCGGCAGGGTTTCCACGGTTCGCTGACGGCAGCCGGCATAATCAACCAGGTGCTGTCGGTGCCCGGCAGCGAGAATCTGACCAACCTTGTGTTTATGGGTATGGGTGAGCCTCTCGACAATCTGGCCCCGGTGCTTGACGCGATCTCGATACTGACGTCGGAATGGGGGCTGGCGTGGAGCCCGAAGCGCATAACCGTCAGCACCATAGGGAAGCTGCGCGAGCTGCGTGTGCTGCTTGACGAGACCAAGGTGCACATAGCGGTGTCGATCCATTCGCCTTATCCCGGCGAGCGGATGGGGCTTATGCCGGTAGAGAAGGCTTTTCCGATAAAGGATGTGATAGCGCTTCTGAAGGAATATGATTTCTCGCATCAAAGGCGCCTGTCGTTTGAATATATAATGTTCAAGGGGGTTAACGATGACCGGCGTCACTGTCAGGAGCTTGCGCGGCTGCTGCGCGGACTTGACTGCCGTGTGAACCTGATCCGTTTCCATGCTATTCCCGGATCGGATCTGACGGCACCTTCGGCTGAGGTTATGGAGCGTTTCCGCGACTCGCTCAACGCCATGGGTATAACCGCCACAATACGCGCCTCGCGTGGAGAAGATATAATGGCCGCCTGCGGCATGCTGGCGGGCAAAAACCGTAAACAGCAATAAACAACGGATATGAAACTGATGAAAATACTGGCCGGGACGGCTCTGCTTGTGTCAGGCTCGCTCACAGCGTATGGAGAAGGTGAGGCCAAGGCCAAAGCCGACGGGGCGGCGATAGAGTTTGCCGAGGTGTCGCACGATTTCGGAACGATAGCCGAGAAGGGTGGCCCTGTGAGCCATGAGTTCACGTTTACCAACACGGGCAACGCGCCTCTGATGATTGTAAACGCCACGGCTTCGTGTGGCTGCACACGTCCCGATTATCCCAAAAAGCCTGTGGCCGCGGGGAAAACCGGGAAGATAAAGGTTACGTATCTTCCGGAGGGGCGTCCGGGCGAATTCACCAAGACAGTCACGGTGAAGACCAACGCCAGGAAGCAGAAGAAAGTGACACTGAAAATAAAAGGTTTTGTAAATCCGGCACAATGAGAAAACTGCGTTTGGCGGGCGCGCTGGTCGCGCTTGCGTTGGCCTTTCAGGTTCCGGCCCGGGTGGAGTGGCTTAAAACCACTCACGATTTCGGCGCTTTCAGAGAGGATGACGGGAAGGTGGGGTGTGAGTTCATGTTCGTGAACCGCGGCGACGAGGCTGTGACTATCCGCGCCGCGCGGGCTTCGTGTGGCTGCACTACCCCGTCGTTTACGAAAACCCCGATCGAACCGGGCGACACGGGTGTTGTCAAGGTGGCGTTCAACCCGACTGGGCGCCCGGGGCGTTTTTCGAAAACTGTGACCATGGATATAGCCGGGGGTGGCGCCGGGCCGCGCCAGAGCCTTGTGATCAAGGGTGTGGTGATCGGGTCGTCGAACACATTGCGGTCGCGTTATCCGGTGGAAGCGGGCAACCTGAAACTGCGCACCACCTCGGTGCCTTTCGGTACGGTGCTGAAGGGTAAAGCCAAATCGGCTTTTGTCGAGGTTTACAACGCGTCGTCGGCGCCTGTGGTGCCCCGGTGGGAAGATGTGCCCGGCTACATGAGGGTGGCCTCGTCGGCCGATACCATTCCGGCGGGAGAGCAGGTGGTGTATTCGCTTGTGCTGACACCGACCGAGACGTCGCTCTACGGGATTCTGACCGACTCGCTGACGCTGACCGACGGCGCCGACCGGGTGAAGGTTGATGTCACGGCCATTCTCGAAGAGGATTTCTCGCTTCTCACGCCCGGACAGCGTGAAAAGGCTCCGGTTATAAAGATTGACGACAGCCGTGTGGATTTCGGCGAGTTTCCGGCCGATGCGGGGCCTATAACGCGCACTTTCCCGATAGAGAACCAGGGCAAGAGCGACCTGCTTCTGCGCCGTGTCTACACCATTGACCCCGGAGTGACCGTCGAGGCCGAGACGATGAAGATAAAGAAGGGGAAGACGGGGCTGGTGAAAGTGACGGTGAACCCTGCCGAGCTGCCTTCGCCCCTGCTCAACGCCCGCATACAGGTGATAGCCAACGATCCGGAGAACCCGATCACGATAGTGAGGGCTGTGGGTGTGCCTAAGTCTGAATGATAAGCCATGGCCAAAGATCTGCTCAACCGCTATATCTGGATTATCGACACCATCCGCCGCTACGGGCGCATTTCGCGCAGGGAGCTTGACGAGTGCTGGCGCCGGTCGCCTTACGGCAACGGTGAGACGGCT
This sequence comes from uncultured Muribaculaceae bacterium, assembly GCA_947177215.1. Lineage (GTDB taxonomy): Bacteria > Bacteroidota > Bacteroidia > Bacteroidales > Muribaculaceae > UBA7173. Next base: position 5,830 of record CAMWTV010000001.1, on the reverse strand, counting down.
ATTCCGCGGCGCACGTTTTTCAACTACCGTCATGCCATCGAGGAGCTTTTCTCGCTGTCGATAGAGTGTGATCCGTCGACCTATGAATATTATATCGTGGAGCCTGACAAGGGGAATATAACCGACTGGCTGCTGAACTCGTCGGCCACAAGCAGTGTGCTCCAGGGATCGCGCGATGTGGCGGGGAAGATTCTGCTTGAGGATGTGCCATCGGCCCGCGAGTTCCTTGCCCCGGTGATAGATGCCTTGCGCATGAACCATCAGCTGCAGTTCGACTATCATTCATACACACGTTCGCAGCCTTCGCGCGGGGTGGTGATAGAGCCTTATTTTCTGCGCATCCACCGCCAGCTGTGGTATGTCACGGGGCGTAATGTGGCTGAAAACAAGGTCAAGACCTATTCGCTTGACCGCATGTCAGACCTCAAGATTCTGCCCGATGGCTTCACTCCGCCGGCCGATGCTGATCCGGTTGAATATTTCCGTGATTCGTTTGGTGTGATGGTGACGCAGGGTGAGCCGAAAACGGTAAAGATCAAGGTGGAGGCCCGTCAGGCCAAGTATTTCCGCGCCCTGCCGCTGCACAAGTCTCAGCAGGAGATGGTCAACGACCGTTATTCGGTTTTCACCTACCGCCTGCGCATAACCTCCGATTTCGTGGCCGAACTGCTCAGTCACGGGCCGCGCATAACTGTGCTTTCGCCGCCGGAGCTCAAAACCATGGTGAAGGCTGACCTGAAGGCCGCTCTCGAGGCATATGACTGACAGACAAACGCCGCGTTCGCGCCCGTGAGGTTTATGCAGATTCACCGCCGTTGGATTTCCTGTTGCACAGCAGGCGACGGCGTGGATATTTCGTTTGGTTCTTATATAAAAAAGGCTTATCTTTGCCGCGACTACACCCTGAGGGGGTGTGAACCGACGACTATACATATATTCTGCATATATCCATAATATCATGAACAGCATGGAAACCTCTGCTCCAGCACGTGTGCGCTCACTTGAAAAGGTTGTGGTGCGCTTTTCGGGCGATTCCGGCGACGGAATGCAACTTGCCGGCAACATTTTTACAAATGTTTCGGCCGCCCTTGGAAACTCCGTGTCGACATTTCCCGACTATCCCGCTGAAATCCGCGCCCCGCAAGGCTCGCTCGGGGGTGTCAGCGGCTTTCAGGTCAGTGTGGGGTGCAATGTGCACACTCCCGGCGACCAGTGTGATGTGCTTGTCGCGATGAATCCGGCGGCACTCAAACAGGGCTATAAGTTTCTGAAACCGGGAGGTGTGATTATCATCGATACGGACTCGTTCAAGGAGGATGGCCTGAGAAAGGCGAAGTTCGAGACCGACAACGCCATCGCCGAGCTGGGGATCACCGCCCAGGTGGTGGAGGTGCCTGTGACATCGCAGACCAAGGCCGCGCTCGAAGACTCGGGGATGGACAACAAGGCTATGATGAAATGCCGCAACATATTTGTGCTGGGGCTGCTCTGCTGGCTGTTTGACCGTCCGGAGGAGGGCGCGCGCAAAATGCTGCGTGAGAAATTCGCGAAGAAACCTGCGGTGTTCGAGGCCAACTCGAAGGTGCTCCGCGCCGGCTATGACTATGGCCACAACATCCATGCCACGGTGTCGACTTTCCGTATAGACACCGACGAGATTGTGCCGGGAGTATATACCGACATCAAGGGTAACGAGGCCACGGCATGGGGGCTTATAATGGCTTCGGAGAAGTCGGGACGTCCGCTTTTCCTCGGAAGCTATCCCATAACTCCGGCTACGGATATATTGCATGAGCTTGCCAAACGTAAGGATCTGGGGGTCAAGGCCTGCCAGATGGAAGATGAGATAGCGGGCGTTTGCTCGGCCATAGGCGCGTCGTTTGCCGGCTCGCTCGGCGTGACATCGACTTCTGGGCCCGGCCTGGCTCTAAAAGGTGAGGCTATCGGCCTGGCTGTGATGGCCGAACTGCCGCTGGTTGTGATAGATGTGCAGCGCGGAGGCCCCTCGACAGGTCTGCCTACCAAAACCGAGCAGACCGACCTGAACCAGGCCCTTTACGGGCGCAACGGTGAGTCGCCGCTGGTTGTGGTGGCTCCGACATCGCCCAAAAACTGTTTTGACATGGCTTTCGAGGCTTCGCGTATAGCGATCGAGCATATGACGCCGGTGATTCTGTTGTCGGACGCTTTCATAGGTAACGGCTCGTCGGCATGGCGTGTGCCCGAGGCTTCGGATTATCCGGAGATAAAGGTGCCTTATGTGCCTGAAGAACTGCGTGAAGGTTGGAGAGCATATATGCGCCGCGACGATACGCTTGCCCGTTACTGGGCAATTCCCGGCCGCGATGCGCTGCCTCACCGTCTGGGTGGGCTTGAAAAGGATGTCAAGACCGGGGCCATCTCGACCGATCCGGCCAACCATGCCCGCATGGTGGAGATACGCCGTGAGAAGATTGAGCGTGTGGCAGCCGACATACCTCTGCAGAAGGTGCTTTGCGACTCGCCGGAGGCGGAAACCCTGCTTGTGGGGTGGGGGGGCACGTTCGGCCATCTTTACACTGCCGCCGAGGAGCTTAACCGCCAGGGGATAGCTGTGGCGCTGGCCCAGTTCCGCTACATCAGTCCTCTGCCGGCCAACACGGGCGAGATTCTTTCGCGCTACAAGCGGGTTATCGTTGCCGAACTGAACACCGGGCAGTTTGCCGATTATCTGCAGGCGCGTTTCCCGCATGTGGAGATATGCCGCATCAATAAAACCGAGGGCCAGCCTTTCCTCGTGTCGGAAATAGTAGAAGGCGTTAAATCACATCTTTGAAAAGTCTCATAACATCAAGATATTATGACTCCCCAGGATTTTAAGAGCGATCAGCCGGTGCGCTGGTGTGCCGGATGCGGCGACCATGCCGTGCTCAACTCACTCCACAAGGCAATGGCCACTTTGGGTGTGGCTCCTGAAATGACAGCTGTTATCTCAGGCATAGGGTGCTCGTCGCGCCTGCCTTATTACATGAACACGTTCGGGTTTCACACCATTCACGGGCGTGCCGCCGCGGTGGCTACCGGCTTCAAGGTGGCGAATCCGGCCATGACGGTGTGGCAGATCTCGGGCGACGGCGACGGACTGGCTATCGGCGGAAACCACTTCATCCATGCCGTGCGCCGCAATGTCGATATCAATATGCTGCTGCTCAACAACAAGATCTACGGTCTGACCAAGGGTCAGTATTCGCCCACTTCCGACCGCGGGTTCGTGTCGAAGTCGTCGCCTTACGGCACCACCGAGGATCCGTTTATTCCGGCGGAGCTGGTGTTCGGCGCCCGCGGAAACTTCTTCGCCCGCACGATTGATGTGGATCTGGCCACCTCACAGGAAGTTATGGTTGCCGCCGCGCGCCACAAGGGGGCTTCGGTGGTGGAGATTCTTCAGAACTGCATGATTTTCAACAACGGAATCCATAACCGCATAACCGACAGGGAGGTGCGTGCCGACCGCACGATCCACCTGCGCCACGGCGAGAAGATGCTTTTCGGAAAGAACAACGAGAAGGGTCTTGTGCGCGACGGTTTTCTGGTAAAGGCTGTTACAGTTGGCGAGGACGGATGGACTATCGACGATGTGCTTGTGCACGACGCCCATGCCCAGTCGAACTTCCTGCATCAGCAGCTGGCCATGATGGACGGTGAGGAGCTGCCTCTGGCCGTAGGGGTGATCAGGGATGTGGAGGCTCCGTCGTATGACGAGGAGGTGTGTCGCCAGACCGATGAGGTGCGTGCCCGCAAGGGGTTCACCGCCCTGCGCGACATGATTCTGGCCGGCGACACATGGACTGTTTCGTAAAACCATAAAATTTTTATGATTCCAAATTATCTTTTTGACCTTGGCGGTGTGATAGTCGATATCCGCCGCCAGGATTGCGTTGACGCCTTTCTGAAGCTTGGTTTTGAGGATATCGCCGGTTTTCTTGGCGAATATGGGCAGAAGGGGGCATTTCTGAAGCTCGAGGATGGCTCGATGGGGCCTGACGAGTTCCGGCGGGAGGTGCGCCGGCATATTCCGCGCGAGGTTACCGACGCGCAGATCGACGATGCGCTGAACGCTTTTATCACCGGCATTCCGGTGGAGCGCCTTGTGGCTCTGCGTCAGCTCAGAAACAAAGGGCACCGGCTGTATGTTATATCAAATACCAATCCGATAATGTGGGACGGCCCTATAACACGTGCTTTCGGGCAGGAGGGGCTGACGGTCGACGATTATTTCGACGGAGTTGTCACCTCGTTCGAGGCGGGGGTGTGCAAGCCTGACAAGGCTATCTTCAACGAGGTGATCGAGAGGTTCGGCATCCGTGCCGAGGAGACGGTGTTTTTCGATGATTCGGCCGATAACTGCCGGATAGGGGCGGAGATGGGTTTCAAGGCGGTGCATGTGCCGCCGGGATCGTCGTTTCTGCCGCTTTTATGATAAGTAAGAGTTCAAATTTAACCGATAGCAAGTGGACGAAAATCTTTTACACAATCTGCGGCTTCTTTTTTGCCGCATATTGTATAAATTAAATTCGAACACTTACTTATGATTGGCAATAGAACAGAGTCATGAAACTGAAAGTTGTTTTGTCGCTTCTGGTGTTTCTGGCCACCCTGCAGGTCTCGGCGGGGTGGGAGCCGGATATTCTCGGCGACGGATATGAGATGAGAACCGTTGACCAGGGGAGCGATTATTCGGGGCCTGTGGTGTCGACCATAATACGCAAGCTTGTGCCTGACTCGGTTGGCGGGAGGCGCGGGGCCATGCTCTATGTGCATGGTTTCAATGACTATTTCTTCAACCCCGAGCTTGGCGATGAGGCGGTTGGTCACGGATATGATTTCTATGCCGTTGATCTGCGCCGTTACGGGCGTTCGATCCGTGCGGGTCAGCGGCTTTTCGAGTGTCGCTCGCTCAAGGAGTATTTTCCTGACATCGACTCGGCTCTGGTGGAGATTGGCCGCGGCCATCCGGCCGAGGTTGTGCTCATGGGGCACTCTACCGGCGGGCTGATAACGGCTTACTATATGGCGCAGACCCATAATCCGGAGGTTGACGCGCTGGTGCTCAATTCGCCGTTTCTTGACTGGAATCTGGGGTGGAAAGAGCGGATAGTGCCTCTGATATCGTGGTGGGGGAAGCTGTTTCCCGACACCAGGATAAAGCAGGGGGAGTCGACGGCCTATTCCGAGAGTCTGCTGGCCGACGACCACGGGGAGTGGCGTTACCGCACCGACTGGAAGCTGCGGCGGTCGGCCGATGTGACTGCCGGTTGGGTCAGAGCCATCCATACGGCCCAGAGATCGCTTCGCGGAGGGAAGGCGCGGATCGACATTCCGATTCTGCTGATGTATTCCGGCGAATCGGTCAACGAGGCCGAATGGAGTCCGCGCCATAACCGGGCCGACGGGGTGCTTGACGTGAAGGATATAAGCCGCTACGGGCGTGAGCTTGGGCCGGATGTTACCTGCATTCAGGTTAACGGCGGCCTGCACGACCTGTTTCTTTCAACACCGGGGCTGAGGGAGAAACTTTATGCCCGCATGTATGCGTGGCTTGCCTCTATTCCGGTCAGGAAATGAGCCTGACCGGCTTAAATTTGTGACGCACTTATGTGCGAAAGATATGGACTATGCCTGCGGCACAGCTAAAAAGAGAAAAATGTGTGTAATAATTTGTCGGATGTTTGCATAATTCATTTTTATAAGCTACCTTTGCAAAGCTTTTACGGGAATATCCGTCAACAAGCTGTGTCAGGAGAGGTGGGTGAGTGGCTGAAACCACCAGTTTGCTAAACTGACGTAGGAG